>DVOF01000120.1 GCA_018713805.1 Candidatus Aphodoplasma excrementigallinarum
GCGGACAGCCTGCACGTTGGACACTTTTTGCAGATGGTCGTTATGCGCCATATGCAGCTCGCGGGCCACAGGCCGATCGCCATTGTAGGTGGCGGCACCGGTACGGTCGGCGACCCGTCCGGCCGCTCCGACATGCGCAAGATGATGACGCGCGAAACGATCGACCACAATGTAGCAAAATTTAAAGAGCAGCTCTCGCGTTTTATCGACTTTTCCGATGGCAAGGCGCTGATGGTCAACAATGCGGACTGGCTTTTAGAGCTGAAATTTGTCCAGTTTATGCGTGAGATCGGCGTGCATTTTTCCGTGAACCGGATGCTGACTTTTGAATGCTTCAAGCAGAGGATGGAGCGGGGGCTCTCCTTCTTCGAGTTCAGCTACATGCTGATGCAGAGCTACGACTTTTTGGTATTAAACCGCGAGTACGGCTGTAAGCTGGAGCTTGGCGGCGACGACCAGTGGTCGAACATTTTGGGCGGCGTGGAGCTGATTCGCCGCTGCGACGGCAAGGAGGCCTACGGCATGACCTTTACGCTCCTTACCACGAGCGAGGGCAAAAAGATGGGCAAAACCGAAAAGGGTGCGCTTTGGCTCGACCCGGAAAAGACGTCCCCGTATGACTTTTACCAGTATTGGGTCAATGTCGACGACGCGGACGTAATCCGCTGCCTGAAGCTTTTGACGTTTATCCCGCTCGAGGAGATTGACGAGCTGGCGAAGTTAGAAGGCCAGGAGCTCAATAAGGCGAAAAAGATTCTGGCTTACGAGCTGACGCAGATGATTCACGGCACGGAAGAAGCGGATAAGGCGAAGTCCGCGTCCGAGGCGATTTTCGGCGGCGGAGGCGCGGCGGCGAACATGCCATCCACAACTGTAGATAAGGCGGAGATCGGCGACGCGGTCAACATCCTTGACCTGCTTGTCAAGGCAGGTCTTATCCCCTCCAAAGCGGAGGGCCGCCGGCTCATCCAGCAGGGCGGGCTCAGCATTGACGGTGAAAAGGTAAGCGATGTATCGTACGAAGTGACGGCGGACATGCTCGGCGGTGACGGAATCGTTGTCAAGAAGGGCAAGAAGGTATATCACCGCATATCGTTTTAAACCAAAGCATTGGGAGGTGGCAGCATGAGCCGCACGGATGAAATCTTCCGGGGCATGTGCCGGGACATTCTCAAAAACGGAACATGGGAAAAGGGCGACGTGCGCCCGCATTGGGACGACGGCACGCCCGCCTATACAATAAAAAAATTCTGCGTCGTAAACCGTTACGATTTATCGCAGGAGTTTCCGCTCCTGACGCTGCGCCCTATCAACCTGCGGGGCGCAATCGACGAAATATTGTGGATTTGGCAGAAGAAGTCGAACAATATCCATGACTTAAACAGCCACATCTGGGACGCATGGGCGGACGAAACCGGCAGCATCGGCAAGGCGTACGGCTACCAGCTTGGCGTGAAGCATAAGTATAAAGAAGGTATGTTCGACCAGGTCGACCGGGTATTGTACGATTTAAAGCACAACCCGTCGAGCCGGCGCATTATAACCAACCTGTACAACCATGCGGATTTGTCGGAGATGGCGCTCTATCCGTGCGCGTATTCGATGACATTTAACGTATCGGACGGAAAGCTCAACGCGATTTTGAACCAGCGGTCGCAGGACGTATTGGCGGCAAATGCGTGGAACGTATGCCAGTACGCCGCGCTTGTCCTGATGTTTGCGCAGGTGAGCGGCCTTACGCCCGGCGAGTTTGTACATGTGATTGCGGACGCGCATATCTACGACCGGCATGTCCCCATTATAGAAGAGCTGATCAGCCGGCCGGCGCATCCTGCGCCGTCTATGACGCTCAATCCCGATGTAACAGATTTTTATGCCTTTACGGTGGATGATTTTGTATTGGAAAACTATCAAACCGGGGAAAAGATTGGACGGTTCCCGGTTGCGATCTAAGGAGAGAGTATGAATCTGATTGTTGCAGCCGACCAAAACTGGGGAATCGGCAAAGACGGTACCATGCCGTGGCATATCAGCGCGGATTTGAAATATTTTAAAGGAAAGACAATGCACAAAACAGTGCTGATGGGGCGCAAGACGCTGCTTTCGTTCCCGGGCGGCAGGCCGCTGCCGGAACGGGAAAACATCGTACTTTCCCGCGATACGTCGTACCGCGTCCCGGGCGCGGCTGTTGTACATGATTTGCAGACGCTTTTGCAATACCGGGATAGAAGTGATGTGTACGTAATCGGCGGCGGCAGCCTGTATGCCGCGCTGCTCCCCTATTGTGAATATGCCTATGTTACGAAAATCGGGGCTGCGTTTGACTGCGATACGTTTTTCCCAAACCTGGACGAAATGGAAGGCTGGGAACAGATTGCCCCCGGCGAGATGCAGGAGGAAAACGGCCTCCCCTTCCGGTTCACCGTATATCAAAATCATGCTGTCGCGCCGCAGGCCGCCGCAGCTGCAACGGAGGAGTAAACGATGGTAGATTATAACGAGAATATGCCCCCTATGGAGGAAATAAACTTCAACGACCTTGTCCTGCTCGAGGAGGTCAATAACGACTTCGAGGCGGATGTTAAAATCTCGCTTCTGCGCTCGTGCTCGATTTTGGCTTTTAAACGGTATTCCCAGTTTGCCGCCGTTGCGAAAATCTACTGCGGCAGCTCCAACATGGGCGTCATGATCTATGTCCCAAAGGACGACGTCGAGGAAGCAAGGAAGATTCTTGCCGCGCCGTTCGACAGCTCTGAGCTGGAGCAGAACTAACCTCGCGCAAAGGACGGTACAACGATGAAGGAAGTATTGCTTTTCACAGACGGCGCATGCAGCGGCAACCCTGGCAAGGGCGGCTACGGCGCAATCTTGAAATACGGCTCGTTTGAAAAGGAGATGAGCCGCGGCTTTGTGAGCACAACGAACAACCGGATGGAGCTGCTTGCCGCGATCGTCGGCCTGGAGGCGCTGAAAGAACCGTGCATAGTCGACCTCTACAGCGACTCAAAATACCTGGTCGACGCAGTCAACAAAGGCTGGGTATACAACTGGAAAAAGAACGGATGGAAAAAGAGCGACAAAAAGAGCGCGCTCAACGTCGATCTATGGGAGCGGCTCCTGGCTTTGATGGAAACGCACCGCGTTACGTTCCATTGGGTAAAGGGGCACGACGGCCACCCGGAAAACGAGCGGTGCGACCGGCTCGCCGTGCTTGCCTACATGGGCACTTCTCTTTACGAGGACAAAGGGTTTGTAAATTCGTAACGCCTGTTTAGAAAGTATAAAATGACCTCGGCGGTAAATACTATATACCGTCAGAGGTTTTTTTGTATGCAGCAATGCTATGCAGTAATGCTGTAATGCTATGCAGTGTATGCCTCTGTCCATTTTTTGAAGAAGGGCTGGGTCGATTATGACAGTGGCAGTACAAAAAGGGCTGGAACACTTTGCCGAAGCGCTGCGCCAATATGGGTTCGACGTGGTGATCTATGGAGAATACAACTATCCGGTGGACGCGCTCGTTTACCTTGGAGAAAGTATGCCGCTCACCTCCGCGGTCAGCAGCAACAATCACGAGCACCACGGCGTATTTATGATTAATGCGCGCGGGAAAAGCGCGGAGGACATTGCGCAGATTCTCAACCGCCGTACCTACACGCCCCTGTTTTAAGGGCAGATTGCATAAATTTTTTCCGCAGGTTCAGGTTGGTTTGTAGGGCTTGCCAATGCGGGGTTTACCTTGGCAGCGTATCAGGCCAAAAGTCAAAAACTTGCGCGGTTTTTATTGAAAAATGCCACATTTCGGTATATAATAAAAGTTAGCCGACTCTTATTTTGAAGTCGCTTCACTCTACACAAAAGGAGGTCTGATCCGTGACCAATAAAATATATATGGACAACGCCGCGACGACGCCGCTCAAGCGCGAGGTACTCGACGCCATGATGCCCTATCTCACCGAAGAATACGGCAATGCGTCCTCGATTTATGCAACGGGGCGTGACGCGAAGCGCGCGCTTGACGAAGCGCGGCAGACGGTTGCCGACGCGCTGGGCGCAAAGGTGAATGAAATCTATTTCACTTCCTGCGGTTCGGAAGCGGACAACTGGGCAATCCAGGGCGTAGCCTATGCCAATAAAAACCGGGGCAGGCATATCATCAGCTCGCAAATCGAGCACCACGCCGTTCTTCACACCTTGCAGTATCTGGAAAAACAGGGGTTTGAGGTTACATACCTGCCTGTGGATGAATATGGTCTGGTGCGTCCTGACGACCTGAAAGACGCAATTCGCCCTGATACGATTTTGATCACCATTATGTATGCCAACAATGAAATCGGCACAATTGAACCAATCGACGAACTCGCGCAAATCGCACGCGAGCATAAAATCCCGTTCCATACCGACGCGGTACAGGCGGTGGGCCATATGCCAATCAACGTAAAGGAGCTTGGCGTCGACCTGCTCTCGCTGTCTGCGCATAAGCTGTACGGGCCGAAGGGCGTCGGCGCGCTCTACATCAAAAACGGCGTAAAGCTGGACAACTTCCTGCACGGCGGCGCACAGGAGCGCGGCAGGCGCGCCGGGACGGAAAACGTCGCCGGGATCGTCGGCCTTGCAAAAGCGATCGAGCTTGCAACGGCCGATATTGATGAGAATATGGCACGTTTGACGGCGCTGCGCGACAAATTGATTAGCGGGATGCAGGCTAAAATCCCCTATTGCCGGTTAAACGGGCATCCGGCCAAACGCCTGTGCAACAACGTCAACTTTTCGTTCGAGTTTATCGAGGGGGAATCCCTCCTGCTTATGCTCGACATGAAGGGCGTTGCAGCGTCGAGCGGCAGCGCGTGTACCTCCGGCTCGCTCGACCCGTCGCACGTGCTTTTGGCGATTGGGCTGAAGCATGAGATCGCACACGGTTCGCTGCGGCTCAGCATTGGGGACTTTACAACGGAGGAAGATATCGACTACGTGCTCGAGGTGCTCGGGCCGATTGTACAGCGTCTGCGGGATATGTCGCCGCTGTACGAAGAAGTGGAAAGGGGCGTTAAACATGTATAGTGAAAAGGTATTGGACCATTTTTCGAACCCGCGCAATGTCGGCGAACTGGAGGATGCGAACGCAGTCGGCCAGGTCGGCAATGCAAAGTGCGGCGATATTATGAAAATCTACATGAAAATCGAGGACGACACCGTCAAGGATATCAAGTTTAAGACGTTTGGCTGCGGCGCGGCAGTCGCAACCAGCTCGATGGCGACGGAGATGGTAAAGGGCAAGAGCGTGGACGAGGCGCTGTCATTGACCAACAAGGCGGTTATGGAGGCGCTTGACGGGCTCCCGCCGGCGAAAATCCACTGCTCCGTCCTCGCGGAAGAAGCAATCCACGCGGCGATTGAGGACTACTACAACCGGCAGGGAATCCAGTCCGACAAGGTCAAAACGTGCGGCGGTTGCTGCCACGACTGCCATGCCGGCGAAGAATAAGGCAAACAAAAAGAGATACAGATTCGCTCTGTATCTCTTTTCTTTTTATCTTTTCCGTACGGCAACGCGCCCCTCTTCTGCGGCCGCCTCCACCGTGTCGCCCGCGCCGATCTCTGACCGGATCAGCATATGCGCCACAGCGTCCTCGATCCGCTTCTGGATCACGCGGCGGATTGGCCTTGCGCCGTACTTCGGATCGTACCCTTCTTTCAGAATCAAATCCTTTGCCTCCTCGCTGACCGAAAGCGTTATCCCCTTTTCCGCCAGCTCCTGCACCATATCGGCAAGCATCAGCCCGACAATCTGCCTCAGCTCCTCATGCTTGAGCTGCT
>DVOF01000121.1 GCA_018713805.1 Candidatus Aphodoplasma excrementigallinarum
GGCCATAGCCGAGCGGCGCAATCAGGTCGATCAGCCGCATCGAAAACCCGGTCGGGTTCGTCTCCAGCCGGATCCGCTTGTTCGGATAAATCGGCGTCAGGCTGTCGAACGGCTTGCGATGGATACTCGCCTCCGGCGGGTCGCCGTTTACCTTATGCACATACATCAGCGGCGCATACCGTTCCTCCCCCTTAGCCGTCCGCGCATCGCCGACGATCTCGTCGCCCGTCTGGAGGTGGAAGCGCCGTATCTGTGTATTGGACACGTAAACGTCCTTTGCGCTCGACTCATAATTGTCGAACCGGATAAACCCGAACCCGTCCGGCAGCACCTCCAAATAGCCCGTAACCTCCGTCACGTTATCCGGCCGCTGGCGCGTCTTCTGCGCATCCGGCGCATGTTCTTTCTGCGTCGGTTTTCCCCCGTCTTCCTTTTGCGCCTTCTTCTCATCCGCCGTCTTAGCCGGACGTTTTCCCGCGCTTTTGGGCGCAGGCTTTTCTGCTTTCTCCGTTTCTTTCTCCGCGCCCGCCTTCTCAAAATGTTCCATCAGCCGCGCGAGCAAATCGTTTTTACGCAGCGACGAAATTTTCGTCAGGCCGGCCGTTCTCGCAATCACGCGCAAATCTGCAAGCGATTTTTCCTTTAACAATTCGTAATCCTGCATAATGCACCCCATATATCTCTCAATTTGTAAACAAACTCCATAAAATATTGGTTTCATAAAAATTTTTATATATGTACGACTGTGCGATCGTGTCCCGCACAAAGGACAGCTCCCCAAAACCGGACAGCGACCCCAAGACCGCCAGCACAAGGTACGACAGGAGCACGCCGTTGACCAGCCCGGCCAAAAACCCGGCCAGCCGGTTGACCTCTTTTAAAAGCGGCAGCTTGAAGATCATTTCCAGCACAATGCGCAAAAGCCATATGCCGATCAGCAGCAGCAGAAACAGCAGAATTCCCGCCATCGCCTTCATAAACGCGCTCGTAAGCGCCCGGCTCACCGCCTCTGCGACAGTGAGCTGCGCCGTGCGCACCAGAAAGTCGCTCTGGGCAAATACCGTCCCATACATAAACTGCGGTATCTTCATCGCATTTAAAAGCCCTTCGGTCGTGTTCGCCGGCTGCTGGGCCGGAGTGTCTACCGCGCTTTCCGCCTCATCGTCCGCCGCGGGCGTTTCCGCCGCGTTGCCCGCCACCGCCTTATAAACCGAGTCGTACAGGCTGCTCTCCACGCTCTGCCCTGCGGGCGTTGCGATCACATAGTCCGAAAAGGGCCCGTAGAAGAAAAACGCCAGCACCGCCGCAAGCAAAAATGTCAGGATGCCGAATGCCGCACGGATAAAGCCCTTACGCGCGCCGCGCACGACGCACACGATCACGATTATAGCTATCACAGCATCCAGCACATATGGCATCTTCCCGTCCTCCTTTCGGCAAACCCACGCCTCATTTGATTTCCAGAATGTCGAGCGAGGAGGCGCCCAGTGCGGCCGCCCGCCTGCCGCCGTCAAACAGCAGAAGCTCCGTAAAGCTCTTTGCCGTTTGGATCGAATAGAGCTCCTTACCCGCGCTGTCGCATACGGTGATGTTGTTGCCGTTGTTATAGGCCACCCGGTCCGCATCCGAGCTGACATAGCTCAGGTTCGGCGCATTCTCGATCATACACCTTTCCTTCCCGTTATTGTCAAGCACGGCAATGCTCTTCCTGCCGCCTGTGTCCTCAAGTGCAAGCACGGCCAGGTTGTCGCTCTTGCTGATTTTGTTTAAATTCTTCCCATTCAGTGAGTATGTCCAGCTTAGCGCGCCGTCCGCTGCAATCCCGACGCATTCCGTATCCGTCACAGCAAGGAATCCGTTTCCGGCGCGGAACACATTTGTGATCAGGCTTCCAGCAAAGGTATGCGTCTGGAACGGTTCTGTTTCGTAAATGTTAAACTGGAGCACGCCGCCTGAAAAGCTGCCCCCCGCGTCCTCGCCGGACGGCAGGGACGTGTTGATCACCGCAAGCGCAAGCTTGTTTGTGTCGCTGCCAAGCACGGCGTCGATCACATAAAAGCTGCCGGAATGCCAGATAAACACTTCGCTACCCGCGGCGTCCCTGACTGTCACAAGCCCTTTATAATACGGCTCGTCCGATATGACGACGAATTTCCCGTCTGAAGCGACGCTCGCATTGATGATATTGTAAGCAGAAGTTGTCTGCAAAAGTATGCTCCCTCTATGAATCAGATAGATGTCTTTGCCGCCCCGGTCCGCCGCAAGGATATAATCACCCGCCACAGAAACGAGCGGGTTGCTGAGCCGGAGCGGGATTTCCCATTCGGTCCTGCCGCCCCCGGAGAGCGCCATGATCTTCTCCCTAGTGCAAAACACAGCCGTATCACCCATCGAAGTGATCACCGTTTTTTCCCCAGCCGTAATAGGCATCTCAAAAATCGTATTTTCATCGAGATACAGCTCTGTGCCGTTCTGTCCGAACAGCGCGCCGCCAAAATCGGGGTTTAGCGCGGCAATCAATGCGGCCGCGCTGACAAGCACGACGATTACCGCCAGCACGAGCAGTCCCAAATGCCGCTTGACAAACCCGCGCCATCCGGTCTCTCCCCGTTCCTGCCTCTCCAGCTCCCTCTGCTTTTTTCGTCTGTAATCCAGCCTGCTCATCGTTTTCTCTCCCGCCTCGCGTGCTATTTCCAGTCAATTTGCGGCGCATAATATACCTGCGCCATATACAGGCCGTGCGGCGGAGCGGTGATCCCGGCGCGCCGCCGGTCGCATGACGCGAGCGCAGCCTCCGCCTCCTCCGGCTCCATGCGGCCCGTGCCGGCGTATACAAGCGTCCCGGCTATGATCCGCACCATGTTGTATAAGAACCCGTTTCCGCATATATCAATCGTTACGGTGTTGTCCTGCCGTGAAACATCTAAACTGTAGACCGTGCGGACAAAGTCCTTCGTCTGCGCGCCGCTTGCGCAAAATGCGCGGAAATCGTGCTCGCCCAAAAGCGGCTCCGCCGCGCGCCGCATCCGTTCTATGTCCAGATTCTTCCGGACGTGCCACGCCAAATCCCTTTGGAATACGTCGCCGTGCGGCGTGTTCAATATCCGATACACATACCGCTTCTTCACCACGCTGTAACGCGCGTGGAACCGGCTGTCGACCATGCTCGCCCCCAAAACCCGGATATCGTCGGGCAGAGAATAGTTGAGCGCATAAGCGATCTTGCCGTCGGGGATTTTCGTGTCGGCAAAAAAATTGCACACATAAGAGAGCGCATGCACGCCCGCGTCCGTCCGCCCGCATCCTGTGACCGCACCGGCCTGGCCGAACACCTTTTTTGCCGCCGCCTCAAGCACTTCCTGCACCGTATGGGCGTTTTGCTGGCGCTGCCAGCCGTGATAGGCGCTGCCCCGGAACTGGAGCAGCAAAGCAATGTTGTGTAGCATAGCACCAATCCTTTGTCCGTCCCTTCCGCCCCGTTATACCAAAAACGTCAAATACCCGACCGTCGTAGCAATTGCCATGGCAGCGAGCGCTACAACCGTGCAGGAAACGTCGCTCTTTGTAACCTTAAGCTGCTTCATGCGCGTGCGGCCCGCGCCGCCGTTGTAGCAGCGGCACTCCATCGCCAGCGCAAGCTCGTCCGCCCGGCGGAACGCGCTGATAAAAAGCGGCACCAGAAGCGGCACGAGCGCCTTCGCCCGGCGGAGCAGGTTCCCCGTTTCAAAATCCGCCCCGCGCGACGTCTGCGCCTTCATGATTTTTTCCGTTTCCTCCATCAAAGTCGGGATAAACCGGATCGCGATCGTCATCATCATCGCCAGCTCATGCGCCGGCACGCCGATCTTTTTAAACGGCGAAAGCAAATGCTCGATCCCATCGGTCAGCGATATGGGCGACGAAGTCAGCGTGAGCAGCGACGTGCCGATAATCAGAAACGTCAGGCGTATCACCAAAAACGCCGCCATGCGCATGCCCTCCCACGTCGCCGTAATCCACGTGTACGGGATCCGGAACGCAATCGTCCCCGGCGTCATGAATATATTGATGATACCGGTAAACACGATAATGAACAGCAGGGGCTTGAGCCCCTTTATAACGTAGCGCAGCGGAATCCGCGACACGCCGACCACTGCAAAGGTAAAGACGGCAAACACGGCAAAGCCCGTGAAGTTCTTTACCAGAAACAGCAGGATGATATAAACCAGGGTAAGCAGGATCTTGACCCGCGGGTCAAGCCTGTGTACGGGCGAATCGCCCGGATAGTATTGTCCGAGTGTGATATCCTTTAGCATGACGTTCTCCTATTTCGTTTCGTTTTCTTCCGTCCGATAAAGCCAGGCAGCCAGGTCGGAAAAATTGCCTCTATACCGCAGGTTGCGTTCCTCTTCCGCAACGACACGTAATCCTATATGGTTTAAAATCCCTTGCGATTTGACATTCTTCCTGTTTGCATAAGCTTCCACCGTACGGATGCCGGAGGGTAAATTCGAAAGTATGTATGCGTACAGCCTCCGAAAAAGATTGTGCCGGCTGTGATATTCCTTTTTAAACTGTATTTCTTCCATCATGAATAAACTTTTATGAACATAGTACTGAAAAAAGCCAATCAAATCTGTGTCATTATAAATGCAGACGATTTGTCTTGCTGGCTTTTCGAGCGCGGGCAGCACCTGTGCCGACCACGCTGCAAAGTCCTCTTCAAAGGTATTGCCCGTCGGTGCGATTGCCGTCATATTGGATTCCAAAATGGAAAACAATTGCTTTGCCGCCTGCTCCTTTTCCTGCTTTTTGAGATACGCAAAGCGAATCATATTGCTTTTCCCCCAAGCAGCTTTAAAAGCGCATCGCGCGCCTGCTCCACCGTGTAAATGTCACCCGGCAAATCCACGCCGCGCGCACGCAGGCGGTCGATCACCAGGCTGACCTGCGGCACGGACAGTCCCATATCCGTCAGCTCGCGCACGTGCGAGAACACCTCCGCGACCGTGCCGTCGTATGCAATTTTCGTATCGTTGATTACGATTATGCGCCGCGCCGTCCGGGCAACGTCCTCCATGCTGTGCGACACGAGCACGATCGTCATGCCGCAGTCGTTGAGCTGGCGGACGAGGTCGAGCAGCTCGTCGCGTCCCGCCGGGTCAAGCCCCGCAGTCGGCTCGTCGAGCACGAGTACCTCCGGCTCCATCGCCAGCACGCCCGCAATGGCCACCCGGCGCTTCTCCCCGCCGGACAGCTCAAACGGCGACTTGTCCAAAAGCTCGCTTTTCAGCCCGATTGACCGCGCCGCAACCAGCACGCGGTCCTCGATCTCGTCCTCGGGCAGGCCGAGGTTGCGCGGCCCAAACGCGATGTCCTTGCGCACTGTTTCCTCCATGAGCTGGTGCTCCGGGTACTGGAACACCAGCCCCACCTTTTTGCGCACCGCGCGCAAATCCTGCTTTGGCGTGCTTGTATCAAGGCCGTCAATCAGCACGCGGCCCGACGTAGGCTTTAGCAGCGCGTTAAAATGCTGGATCAGCGTCGACTTGCCCGAGCCAGTATGCCCGATAATGGCGACAAGCTCCCCCGCCGTAATTGTCAGATTGATATCGTCAAGCGCCTTCTTCTCAAACGGTGACCCCGCCTGATATGTATGGCACACATGTTCACATACGATCATAACAGCTTCATTATCTCCTCTACACATTCGTCGACTGTGATTGCGTCGCGCTTTACCGGAAGCCCCGCCGCAGCAAGCTCGTGTATCAGCTCCGCCGCCTGCGGGATGTCAAGCCCTGTGCTTTTCAGCTCCTCCGTGCGGACAAAGACCTCCTTCGGCGTACCGTCGAGCAGGACCTGCCCGTCGCGCATTACAATCATCCTGTCCGCCAGCGCCGCCTCGTCCATATAGTGCGTAATGAGCAGCACCGTCATGTTTTCCTCTTTATTGAGCCGCCGTACCGTATCGATGACCTCGCGCCGGCCGATCGGGTCGAGCATGGCGGTCGGCTCGTCGAGGATGATATACTTCGGGTTCATTGCCAAAATCCCCGCAATCGCGACCCGCTGCTTCTGCCCGCCGGAGAGCAGGTGCGGCGCGTCGAGCCGGCGTTCATACATGCCGACCGCTTTGAGCGCCTTGTCGACCCGCTCGCGGATTTCCTTCGGCGGAACGCCGAGGTTTTCCGGCGCAAACGCAACGTCCTCCTCCACGATCGTTGCGACAATCTGGTTGTCCGGGTTCTGGAACACCATACCGACGCGCCGCCGTATCTCGAACAGGAGCGATTCGTCCGACGTGTCCAGCCCCTCGACATACACCTTGCCGCCCGACGGCAGCAGGATTGCGTTGAAATGCTTGGCAAGCGTCGACTTGCCTGAACCGTTGTGCCCGACAATTGCGACAAACTGCCCCTTGTGGATTTCCAAATCAACGCCCTTTAAGACTTCAACCACGCTCTCGTCGTCTTCATTTTCATAATTGTATCGTAAATTTTCGGTTTTAATCATCTGCAAACCGCCATTTCCAAAGTAGTTTTCTTCTACAAAAGTAGATTCCGTTTACAGCTTCGCCTGCCACCGTCCGGAAATGCCGCACGGAAGGCACAGCCCCGGCTTTGCGCGCATGGGGATGCCAAGCTCGTCCGCCTCAATCACGCCGCCGTAGCGCCGCTTCACCGTAAGCGATAAAATATTGTACAGCACCGAGGCGCTCAGCCCCGTCGTATAGGAATTTATCAGAAAAAACAAAGGATTTCCGGAAAGGATTTTCATACATTCGCACACGAGCGGATACAGCTCGTTTTCGATCTTCCAGACTTCGCCGGACGGGCCGCGCCCATAGGACGGCGGGTCCATGATGACCGCGTCGTACGTTTTGCCGCGCCGCTGTTCGCGCGCGACGAACTTTAGAACGTCGTCGACGATGTAGCGGATATCCGCGTCTTTATAGCCGGAGGAGTTGACGTTTTCCTTCGCCCACGACACCATTCCCTTCGCCGCGTCCACATGCGTCACCGCCGCGCCCGCAGACAGGGCTGCAACCGTCGCGCCGCCCGTATAGGCAAACAGGTTCAGGACGCGCACAGGCCGGTCCGCCTGCTTAATCAACTCGCGGAACCACACCCAGTTCGCCGCCTGCTCGGGAAACAGGCCCGTATGCTTAAAATTCATGGGCTTGATGTGAAACGTCATGCCCTCAAACCCTACCGTCCACCGCTCGGGCAGGCGCCCTCTAAACTCCCAGCTCCCGCCGCCTTTGTTTGAGCGGTGATAGACTGCCGCCGCCTTGTCCCACAGCGGCGAGGACTTGTCCGTCCACACTGCCGTCGGGTCGGGCCGGCGCAGGATATGGTTTCCCCAGCGTTCGAGCTTTTCGCCCGACGCGCTGTCAATCAGTTCATAGTC
>DVOF01000122.1 GCA_018713805.1 Candidatus Aphodoplasma excrementigallinarum
AAGTTATATAATTAAAATTGTCAATATGAGATAGAATTTTAAATTATAAAGTATTGTTTGGGATGATTTTCCGGAGGGGAAATAACAAAAAACGAGCATAAGGGAATATAACTATGTAAAACGAATCCAGAGGGAAGGAGAATCATGTATGATGTTAAAAAGAACGCTTTCTGTCGTTTTGGCGCTGGCCATGCTGTTTAGCATATGCCCGGCCGCGCTGGCACAGCAGGTGGAAACAGAGGGAAGCTCATGGCTGCAAACCTTTTCAGGACTTGCGGAGAACACCGCGCCGGAGGGGATGCGGCTGAGCGGGGTTCCAGCGCTTTATGAAGGGGCGGAAACGCTGCCGGAGGAGCAGAAAAACATTGCCGTAACGCAAGGCGTCAATGGCGTATTCGGCAAAGAGCCCGATGATACGGCCTTTATGGCGCGGACAAAATACGACGGCGACACGCTCCCGACGATTGCGCCCGACACAAGCGCATATGCCGGCGTGACGCTCAAAAACGACGCGGGCGACGACGACAAGACGGCAATCATGGCTGGTATTACGGCGCTGGCGGAGGACGACGTGCTGCACATCAGCTTTGAGTATGCCATTAACAATTATGCTTCCGCGCGGCAGGTAAAGCTGCGGACGCGCCCGAAAGACAAGGTTGTTTCCGACACAGCAGCCGTATTTATGACGTTTGAAAAGGATACAGGCGCGCTCAAAGTATTTAATCAGGATGCGTCCGGGTTTGTGATGCCGCTGAATCAATGGGTCCGGTTTGACTGCGTATTTAAAGAGCCGAAACGGGCGGGCGGCTCGTACGCCGACGTGTATGCAAACGGGGTAAAAATTGTTGAAGACGCTGTTTTTGACGCGCGTTCGGGCAAGCCAATGGATGTGGTAGACCCGCTTACCGGGCTGGGCACAGTTGTGTTCACAGCGCCGATGGGGCTTGTGGACGGCGTATACCCGGAAACGGAGACATATATTGATAATTTTTCTATTGAATTTGGAAAAGAACTGCCGCAGATTGCCGGTGTAACGCTGTCACACAGCGACGCGCAGATCAACGCGAACATCGACAACACTGCAAAAACGCTTATCCTGCCCAACAGCGTAACCGCAGATGGGTTTTTAGATGGGCTTTCGGTACAGGGCGGCAGTGCAGCGCTTGTGACGCTCAGCGGCGCGGTGCAGACAGGCAGCAATCCGATCGAGTCGGGATATGTCCGCGTCGACACGGGGGACGGACGGTATCTCTACTACAGCCTTTCCGTTTACGAACAGAGCAACTATTTGGAGGAAAACTTTAACGGCAAAACGATAGCAAGCAAAGAGGAACTTGCGGCGCAGACCGCCCTTACGCTGTCCGGCTCGGACGGCGCGGCGGTACAGACCGGCGCGGCGATGGGCGGCAGAAACGGCAGCGACAGCAGCCTTGCGGTTACATCCGGCGCAGAGGGGGAAGAGACGGTGCTTGCGTGGACGGCGGACGGAGCCATTCCAGAGGATACCATTGTGCTGGAGCAGTCCGTACTTGTAAAAAGCGGCGCGTCTCTCGAGCTGCGCGCCGGCTTCGACGCTGCACAGCCGGCACAGGCGAGCATTGCCCTGTTTGACACGGAGGGGAAACTCCTTGTAAACGGGCAGGACACGGGCAGACAATGGCAGCCGGACCGGTTTTACCGGGTTGTGGCGGTGATTGACCGCGCGGCACGTACATGGAGCGTCTATATCAATGGCGAAGCCTGCGCAGAAGATG
This sequence comes from Candidatus Aphodoplasma excrementigallinarum, assembly GCA_018713805.1. Lineage (GTDB taxonomy): Bacteria > Bacillota > Clostridia > UBA1381 > UMGS1253 > Aphodoplasma > Aphodoplasma excrementigallinarum. The sequence continues at coordinate 1,755 of DVOF01000122.1, forward strand.
CGGCGATTGGGGTAGAGGGTATCACCGGCCTGGCCGGGCTGGAGGCAGTCCTGTCTGGCGGCGGTGCGGCCTTTGACGACTTTAAGGTGCATACGGGCGAGTATGTCCCGGGCGCGGACGACATTTCCGTGACGGCACGGACGGACGACTGCATTGTGTCCGAAGGGGAAAAAATAATTTATATCCAGCCAGGCACGGACAGGGACGCTTTGCTTGGCCTGCTTACGCTTGACAACTGCGCGCTGGATACGGTCTATGCGGATACGTCGTTGACGCAGGCGACGGCGGATTCCGCGCTGGCGGACGGCAATGTCCTACTCTTTGCCAACCCCATCGGCACGGTGTTTGAAGGGTACACGGTTTCTGTTTTGGATGACGTGCTGGGGATCGAGTCGATGACGAAATATACGTTTGACAACGCTGCCAAGACTGTCATTGCCCCGGTCGGTATGCCGGTCAGTGAGTTTTATAAACTGATCACGCTTTACAGCGGCCATTCCGGGCAGGTTGTCGATGCGGCAGGGAGCCCAGTGGACGCGGACAGCAAAATTATGCTTGGGTCGGATTGGAAGTACCGGATCACGTACAAAACTTTCACGGCGGACTATGAGATGGTAACGGCCTATGTCAACGAAACCTTTGACGACCTGGCAGGTGAAAAAATCTATGAAAGCGGTACAGATTACAACGGGATGCGGCTCGATATCAGCAAGGTCGGCGGCTCGGCGGAAAACGTCTATGTCGAAGGCGTGACGGACGACGGTGAAAACGTGGCAAAGTTCTACAGCAATGCTACAAACCCGGACGGCCAGGCAAAAATCACGCTGCGCTGCGATAATATTGCCCCGGAAAAGACGAAGGCGCCCTTTATTCTGACCTGGGATATGAAGATGGACGACTTAAACGGCCTGAACTCGATCGTACTGCGCTATACGCATAAAAACGGCGAACCGGACAAATATCACAACCTTCTCGACGTACAGGGCGGCACAATAGAACTTGCAGGGTCGGCGGTTGCAACGTATGAAACGGGCGAATGGGTCCGGTTTGCGATTGCGATTTCGCCGGGCGGCGGGATGTCGCGCGCGTATGTCAATGGGAAGCTGGTCTATGACAGGGGGCTGAGCGTATTCCAGAAGCTTGCCGACCATATTGACGATATTATTTTTACCCACGGCGTTACAAACGGCGAGCGGACGACGCTGATGGACAACATTGCATTTTATCCGGCATATGATATTAACTCCTACGACGTGTCACAGATGGATTCGAGTGCGTCCACGGAGTACGATATTATAGGAGAAGACAATGAGATTACCGGCTACGGCCCGGCGACAGTTGAGGAATTTTTGGGGCTATTTACCTTCCCGGCGGGGGCGGCATACGGCGTTGTAGATGCTTCTGATGCGCCGGCAGCGGGAGAATCCACGGTAGAGCCGGGGATGACGCTTACGGTAACATCGGCGGACGGCCAGTATACGACAAAGTACCCAATCGGAGAGCGTATGCGGATCAAAACGGCGCTCAACATTGCCGGGCGGGAGATGGGCTATTTGATCGAAGGCGATGCAACCGCCACGGCGGAGGCGTATTCTGCGCTGCCGCAGGAGATGGAGCTTTCGCTGGCGTATACGAACACGGCGGACCCGTCGAAGAATAAAACGGTGACCGACCGGAAAACGGTCAGCGGCGCTGCAGCCTTTGAAACCGGGGTTGCCGCACAGGTGCTCAACCAGGAGGGGGAGACGCTCACCATGCGCCTGACCGACCCGGAAACGGGCGGGGATTTGACAGAACCGGTCGTCCTCACATATACGGGCCAGCTTGACCTGGGCAGCGAAATCATGGCCGCCAAAAACGGCGCGACGAGTATCGTGACGCTGACGATGGACGACGGCGTGCAGGGGTATGTCGAGAAATTTAACAACCTGTACCAGACATACGGCCTGCGCGGCACGGCGATGGTATGGTCGAACCGGCTGGCGGAAAATACCGCTTTTTACAGCAAGATATTTGAACAGGGCTACATTGATTTGGGAAGCCACTCCAAGTCGCACACAACGCTGACGAGCAGCGTGACGGACGAGGTGCGCGAGGCCGAGGTCAATACTTCGCAGAGCGAAATGAAAGCGATGTTCCCGGGACAGGAGGTCATCACCTACGCCCCGGCGGATAATAAACTCGACGACCGCTCGCTCGAAATCGCAAAAGAGACCTACTGGGCAATCCGGCAGGGGAAACGGGGTTTTAACAGCTTGAACCCGCCCGAGGATGGGATCGGCGGCTGGTACGACCTGAAAATCCAGGGCGTGTACAACCCGGTTGATATGGATGGGCAGGAGTGTGCGCTCGACGATTTGCTCGACATTGCGGCGGAGGAGCCGGTCTGGATGATCGAGATGTTCCACGGCCTTGACGGCGGCTTCGGCGCAGTCAGCACAGCGGTTGCCACCCAGCATTTCAAAAAGATGAGCGAGATGCAAAACGAGGGCAAAATCTGGGTTGCAAGCTTCCCGGAGGCGACCAAGTACATCCGTGAGCGGCAGAACACCGTGATTTCCGACGTGGCAACTGAGGATACACGCACCGTGACGCTGACGATGACGGATTTGCCGGAGGATATCTTTAACGCGCCGCTTACGGTGAGGAGCGAGATCCCGGCGGATTGGGCGTCCGACTACGTAAAGGTGACGCAGGGCGGCTCGGTGCAGGCGCCGGACATCGTGTTTGAGGATGGGCGCTACTACATCTATTACGACGCAACCCCGAACAAAGGCGGGCTCACGATTGAGCGTGTGACGGAGAAGCCGATGATTACGATCACAGGGCTGAAGGTGTTGAGCGAGGGCGAAATGGAGCAGGAGGCGGATTCGGTTACGCCGGTGCTCTTTACCGCGCAGACAACGCCCGCCGGCAGCGTGGACGATACGGGGATCGGCTGGTACGTCAACGGCGAGCGCCAGACGGCGTACGACGGCAAGCTCGAATTTTCCTTTACGCCGCGCGACGTGGGAACGTACGTTATTTACGCAATGGATTCCAAAACGGGGATTAAATCCTTAGAGTCCCTTGTGACAGTCAAGGAACCGGGCCTGCAGTTTGAGGACGACTTTAACGGCTACGGCGAAGCGACGGCCGTCCCATCCGATAATTGGTACTCGAATGCAACCGTCGGGCTTGAGGCGGCAAGTAGCGACAGCGCGGACAAGGCGGCGGTGTTTGGGTTGTCGTATAACGAAGCGAAGTACCCCGCGCTCCACAAGACGGCAAACGCCCAAACCGGCACTGCGCTCGTGTACCGCGCAAAGGTCAAGCTTGAAAATGACGGCAGCAATAAACAGAAATTCTATCTGGAAATCCGTAACTCAAAAGAGGGCAATGTCCAGGCGAACCGGAAGACGGTATTCCAAATCAATCATGAAACCATTACGTCCGCTTCCGGCGCAGAGATCGGCAAAATCCCGCTGGGAGAATGGCTGGCGTTCAGCGTTTGTATCGTGCCGGGCAACGAGGTAAAGGGGGAAGAACCGGGCGCAGATACGACCTTGTCCAAGATCCGTATCAGCCTGAGCAGCCCGGCGCTGACGGATATGCAGGGCGGCAATCAGGGAGCGGATATCTTCTTTGAGGAGGAAGTGTCGCTTGCCAATATTGCAATTACGGAGCATGGGACGTGCAATATGCTGTTCAACAACGACTTTTCAAAGGCGAACGAAGCGGCAAAGACATACCTCGACGATGTTATGATCTATAACCCGCAGAGCCTGCGCATGAGCGCGCCGGCAAATCCGGTCGACCCGGGTGAGCCGGTAACGATTAAGGTGAACAAGGATTTGTACGGGTTTGATATGTCGAAGGTCACCATTACAAAGGACGGCGGCACGCCTGCCGCGGTCAAGGCGGCTTCCTACAGCCTGTTTAACCCGGGAGAGATCGTATTGGAGTTTGACTACGGCGCGCTTGAAAAGGGCAGTACCTACACCGTGACGCTCAGCGCCCTGACGGATGCGGCAGGCGCGCCGGCAAGCGGAAGCGTGACCTTTACCACATCGGACAAAGACGCCCCGGTCAACAGCAGCATACTGGATGGCGTTACCTGCTACTTTGACGGGGAAACGGTTACGCTGGAAGCGGAGGCTGAACGGAATATCACGGCATATGTGGCCGTGTATGAAACAGCAGACGGCGCGCAGAGGCTCAAGGATGTGACGGAGTACCGCGTGACGTGCGCCGCGGGGGAGGAAGCGCAGTTTGCCATTACCGAGCCGGAAACCACGCCGGGCGAGGAGGCGGTTCTCCTGATCTGGGAGAGCGGCACGCTGAATCCAGTGATAAAAGCGGTCACATTGGAGTAAAGATAGAAAAAACGGTATAGCCAAAAGCTATACCGTTTTTTATTCACAGAAGAAAGAATCAGCCGAAAAGCTTTGCAACCGCAGGGACGATTTCCTTGATTGCTGTATGGGACGTATTGATGCAGAGGTCAAAATTTAATTTGTCCCCCCAGGTGTGCCCGGTATAGAACGCATAATACTGCGCCCTCTTTTTGTCGATGCTGGTGATCTGCTGCTTCACTTCTTTTTCTGTCAGCTTTTCGCCCTCCTGCGCCTTTTCAAGACAGCGTTTGATCTTACTGTCCATATCCGCGTAGACAAAAATGCGGAAGGGGTTGTCGTCCCTTAGGATATAGTCCGCGCAGCGCCCTACAATGACGCAGCTCGACTTTGCGGCCATCTCTGAGATGATGCGCGCCTGCTCCTGATAGACAGCCATGTTCATCTCAAAAATCGGGTTAGCTGTCGGATAAAAGCTTCTTCCGATGTGGATCGGAAACGAGAATACGGGCCGCTGCTCAACAATTGACTGGACATACTGCTCGGACAGCGAGGTCCTTTTTGCGATTTCGCTGACGATCTCCTGGTCGTAGTAGGCAATCCCGAGTGCCTCTGACAACCTGCGCCCAAATTCCCGGCCGCCGCTTCCAAATTCCCGGCCAATCGTGATGATTTTTTTCATTCCATATCTCTCCTTTCCTTTCCCTTCTGCTTTTTTAAATTATTTTTCAGGCCTTACTTCTTTGGCCTTACCTTCAGCGTGATAATTTCAAAATTTTTGACCGGCAGCGTCACACTGCCGTCCTCAACGGTGAGCTCTGCTTCCTCCTGCTCGAGCATATTGCACAGCCATGCCTGCGCAATGTCAAAGCCGAACGTAAGCGTTGCGGCGCACTTGCTGTCGTACGCCTCATACATACGGACGACGATATCCTCGCTGTCTTCGGCCTGCTTTGCCGTTTCAATGATGATATTTTCTTTGTCGCACGAAACAAGGCTGTAGCGAGAGGGGAGCGCGCCCTCCTGCGCGCCGAGCGTTACGGACTCAAGCGGGCAGTTGAGCTTATACGCCTCCTGGATTACGCCGGCAGCGTAAAGGTCGCCGTTATGCGGCAGGAGCGAGTATGTGAACGTATGCACATGCTTATCCGCCGCCGGGTTCGGGTCGGTTGCAGATTTGAGCAGGGAAAGCTTGATTGTGCTTCCCTCTGTATTATACCCATATTTGCAGTCGCTTAAAATGCTGAGCCCATACCTATACTCGGACAGATCGGCCCACTTATGCGCGCAGACCTCAAACTTGGCGCGGTCCCATGACGTATTCTCATGCGTGGGGCGCGCTACATGCCCGAACTGGATGTCGTAGGTCGCCTGCGTCGCATGGATATTGGTCGGGAACGCCGCCTTTAAGAGGATGTGCGCCTGCTTCCAGTCGATGACGTTTTCTATGTCAATGCGGCGGCTGTCCTCATACAGATAGATTGTCTGCGTAATGGTCGAGTCGAGGAACTTTTTGACGATTTTCAGCCCCGCGCGCGCGCCGTCGAATACCGGCTCGCACGATACGACCTCGTCAATCTGCCACTTCTTCTGCTTATAATAATATGAAATCTCCCATGCGTCGTATTCCTTCGGAAAATCCTCGTACGCCTGCAAGCAGAATGCTTCGCCCTCCTGCACCAGCTCACGGCCGTTTTCCTTGTCAAACAGGGAAACGATGTTGCAGTTTTCGTCGAATACCAGCCGGTAGGCTGGGCTCTCGATCGTGCGCCCGTCTACGGTCACGCTGTTGCTGCGCGTCGCGGGCGTTACGACGGCATAGCCCATGGCGGGTACGCCGGAAACGTACGCCTTTCCATCTTCGGTTTCCACATAGCCGTCCGCCTCGAACCCGGCCGGGTTGTAGACGAGCAGGCCGCCCGTCGTGTTTACCTGTCCGGCAATATGGGAGAGCGCACCCTCCGCCGCCTCGTACCCCATTTTTTGAATTTGCGCATACTGTTTGTCAGAATCCTCGTACACTTCAAAGATGGACGAGCCGGGGATGATGTCGTGAAACTGGTTGAGCAGCACCGTTTCCCACGCGTCGTAGAGCGTCTGCTTCGGGTATGCGCCGCCGGCGAGCAGGCTGTCCGTCACGCACAGCGTTTCCGCCTTTTGGAGCAGCAGCTCGCTTTTGCGGTTGTTCTTTTTGTTCTTTGCAATGGACGTATACGTCCCGCGGTGAAACTCGAGGTACAGCTCCCCGACCCAGCGCGGCGTGCGGCGGAGCTTTTTGCAGTTTTCAGAAAACTCCAACTTGATATCGGCGATATAGTCGCCCGCAAACTCGATCTTTGTCTTGGGCAGGCCGGGAAGCCCGTGCTCCAGACGGCGCTGCTGCTCGAGCATGTCCTTGGTCGGGCCGCCGCCCCCGTCGCCGAAGCCGAAGGTGATGAGCGCCTTGGATTGGTAGTCCTTTTGCTGGAGCGTCTGCCACGTGCCGAGCACCTGTTCCGGCCTGATATAGCCGTTGTAGGTCGCGTTCTTCCAACTCGAATACTGCCCGCGCTCGCCCGCATCCCTTGCCGTCATGAAGTGTGTAAACACCTCGCTCCCGTCGATGCCCTCCCACAGAAAGGTGTCGACCGGCATTTTGTTTGTCTCGTTCCAACTGATCTTCGAGGTCACAAACGTGTCCACGCCGCACTTTTTCAGAATCTGCGGCAGTGCCGCGCTGTAGCCGAATACGTCCGGCAGCCAGAGGATTTTGCTGTCAACGCCGAACTCCTCTTTCATGAATCGTTTCCCGTGCAGAATCTGGCGTACCAAGCTCTCGCCGGAGGTCAGGTTGCAGTCGGCCTCAAGCCACATGGCGCCCTCGACCTCCCAACGGCCCTGCGCGACCAGTTCCTTTATCTGCCCGTACAGCTCTGGCGCAGCTTGTTTGACATATTTGTAGAGTTGCGGCTGCGACGACATGAACTGATACTCCGGGTACTGCTTCATCAGCGACGCCACAGTGGAAAAGCTGCGCTGCGCCTTTTCGCGCGTCTGCGCCAGCGTCCACAGCCACGCCACGTCGATATGCGTGTGCCCAATGCAGCTAATCGTCGCACCGTTGCCGCCACAGAGCTTGCCGTAAAATTCATCGCGCAGATATTGGCGCGTCTCCTCCACACTGCGGTAGAAACCTTCGCTTTTCGGGACGCGCAGGTCAAGGTGCAGCAGGGCGATGTCGAGCGATTTCATGATTTTTATATAATTGTCGTCATACTCGGCAAAGCAGAGCGCCGCGCGGTACGGTACCCACAAATCGTAGTAGAGCTGTTCGACGCGCGTGTCGAGCTGGCAGAGCGACGGCAGGAAGCGTACACTGTTTTCATGCATACCGACATAAAAATAGATATACATGTCGTAGTATGTTTCCGGTTCAAGCGGCACGTCCGTATGGTTGACGTCGAGCCCCTGTACCATTTTGCCGTTTAAGTACACCAGCCCCTGCGGGTTTTTCGCGTCCCACTCGCCCTCGCACCCGGTCAGAAGCTGGAAATACAATTCCTTGCCTGCTTCCGCCTTTGGCGTCGTAAACTCCGTGTGGAACCAGAAGTGCGCGTCGCGACCGGACAGGAGCGTATCAGGCGCAAACGGCGCATAAGGCAGCTCCGTCTGCGGGCGGTCCGTTTCCGTATAGCCGCACGGCGCATATGTAAAGTCCGTCAGGTCGCAGAGCTTTTCTGCTGTCAGTTCCTTGAGCACATTGCACATGGTGCGGATTTTTTCTTCTGTGTAAATGATAACGATCACATCCTTTTTGATAGAATTTGAAGCTGGTATCATTATACCATAAAAAAGGGAAAAAGAAACAAAAAAATGCTTCCCGGCAAAAATTTTACCGGGAAGCCAGACTGCTAAAAGGCGGCGGTCAGCGCAACATTATCCCTCGGCCTTAACTTGAAAGCCGTCGAGTTTTTTGTAAACTCTTTTTTTGTTTTTTTCTACTTTTCTTTTTACTTCTTTTTCCAGATCGATATCCAACATTTTTGCAAGGCTAAGTAAAAAAATTGCGACGTCTGCCATTTCTTCTCCAAGATCAGGTTTTTTCTTCCGATAGGCGTCATATGCCTCCCCAAGCTCGGTATAAAGCAAGCAGAATTCTTTGCTTACATCTGTGGTGTTAAATCCTTTTTCTATTTTGTTTTGCCAGATTTCCTCTTGAATTTTTTTCAAATCCATCATATATTCCCCCGTCTATAAAAAACTTAATG
>DVOF01000123.1 GCA_018713805.1 Candidatus Aphodoplasma excrementigallinarum
CACACCAGCTCGACGAGGCGGAGCGGGGGTTCAGCTACATGGCGGACGCGCCGCTCGACATGCGGATGGACCAGAGCGCGGTAAAAAGCGCGTATGAGGTCGTAAACGGCTATTCCGAGCAACAGCTTGCCGACGTTATTTTCCGCTATGGTGAGGAAAAGTGGGCAAAGCGGATTGCGCAGTTCATCGCGGAGTGGCGCAAAGAAAAGCCGCTTGAGACGACGATGGAGCTCGTGGAGGTTATCCGCGCGGCGATCCCGAAGGGGGCGCGGCTTGAGGGCGGCAACCCGGCGAAGCGCACGTTCCAGGCGATCCGCATTGAGGTCAATGGGGAGCTTGCAATCCTGCGCGGCGCGCTTGACGCGTTTGCCGATAGGCTGAAAGCGGGCGGCAGGCTCGCTGTGATTACGTTCCATTCATTGGAGGACCGGATTGTGAAGGATGCGTTCCGGGATTTGGCGCAGGGGTGTATTTGCCCAAAGGAGTTTCCGGTCTGCGTCTGTGGCAGAAAGCCGCGGGCAAAGATACTGACCAAAAAGCCGGTAACGGCCTCGGCAGAGGAACTGCGGAAAAATTCGCGCGCAAAGAGCGCTAAGCTGCGCGTGATCGAGATGTTATAAAGGTGTAATACAAGGGATAAAACTTGGCAGGGGGTAGGAGCAGTGCGTACAAATGGGAATCTTGCGTTGAAACCGACGTATCAGGCGGTGCAGACAGAGGAGAACCGGAAAGTTGTAAAACGGCAGGAGAAGCCGAAGTCAAAGGCGAAAACGCTCAACATTGCGGTTGCGGTCTTCTATATTGTCATCATTTTTGCGATTGCATTCTGCCTAATCAGCCGCGAAGTGAGCCTGTATGAAAAGAGCAGCGAGATCAGCCGCCTGGAGAGCCAGCTCGAAGACGCGCAGGCTGCCACAAAGCAGGCGCAGATTGCGGCAGAAAGCGCAATCGACCTCAATAAGATCGAGGAAGTGGCCACGACGAAATACGGCATGAGCCGCCCGGAGCAAAACCAGACGGCATATATCAATATCCAGCAGGACGACTACGTGGAAAAGGCAGCGGAAAAGGACGCAGGGCTTGAGCTGCAGCAGAGCATCCAGAGCGGGCTCAAAAATCTTTTTGGCATATTCGGCGTACAGTAAGCTTATACATGATAGTAGCAAATCAATCTGTGGATAAAGAGCAACTTTATGAAAGTGAGGCTTGAGAGCGATTTGGCAAAAGCAAATCTCTTTTGCCTCACTTTTTCGTTTCGGTTGGCAAAGGTACGGGGCGGCACGGGCCGCGGTCAATGGAGGGATGGAAGTGGAAGCTCCAAAACGAAGGGTAAAAAAGCGGATCCTGTATTTTATGCTGGTTTTCTGTATTGCGTTCACGGCGCTTGCCGGGCGCGTGGCGTGGCTGCAGACGGTTGACGGCGACTACCTCAAGAAGGCGGCGACGCAGCAGCAGACGCGGGACCAGATTATCACCAGCAAGCGCGGCACGATCTACGACCGCAACTACAAAGAGCTTGCGGTGAGCGCGTCGGTCGAAATGGTGACCGTTTCTCCCAATGAGATCAAACAGGCGGAAAGTTGTGACATTGTGGCACGCAAGCTCGCGGAGATCCTTTCGCTCAGCTATGACGACGTATATGCAAAGGTGACGAAAAACTCCGCCTATGAGATTATCAAGCGGAAGGTGGAGCCGGAGCAGACTGACCAGATCCGCGCGCTTAAGGCCGCGGATGAAACGAAGGCTGCCTTTGCAGGCGTCAGCCTGGAGGAGGATACGAAGCGGTATTACCCGAACGGCAGTTTTGCCTCGAATGTCCTGGGCTTTACCGGCACGGATAACCAGGGGCTGTATGGGATCGAAATGCAGTATGACGACGAGCTGTCCGGCGTTTCCGGGCGTGTTATCTCGGTCAAAAATGCGGTCGGCGTCGACATGCCATACAAGTATGAGGAAAAGTATGACTCGCAGGATGGGCTTAATGTCGTCCTGACGATCGACGAAACTATCCAGCATTTTGCAGAAAAGCACTTAGAGCAGGCCTATGAGGAAAACAAACCGGAGCAGGGCGCGTTTGCGCTCGTAATCGCGCCAAAGACGGGCGAGGTGCTCGCCATGGCGACGGAGCCGGACTTTGACCCGAACAACCCGTATGAGATTACCGACCAGGAAACGCTCGACGCGATCGCGGCGCTCCCGGAGGAGGAACAGAGCAACGCGAGAAGCCAGGCGCTGATGGAGCTGTGGAAGAACAAGGCGGTCACGGACACGTATGAGCCGGGGTCGGTATTCAAGATATTGACGTACGCTATGGCGCTGGAGGAGGGCGTCGTCGATTTGGACGAAACCTTTACCTGCACAGGCGCGACAAAGGTCGGGCCAAACACCATCCACTGCTGGAAGACGGCGGGACACGGGACGGAGACGCTCAAGGAAGGACTGCAAAACTCCTGCAACCCGGTACTGATGGAGCTGGGGCGCAGGCTTGGCGTGGAGACATTTTGCAAGTATTTCCGCCTGTTCGGCATGGACCAAAAGACGGGCTTTGACATCGTGGGCGAGAGCCAGGGCGTATTTTTCAAAGAGAGCGACATGCACGAGGTTGAGCTTGCAACATCTTCCTTCGGGCAGGGCTTCCAGGTAACGCCCCTGCAGCTTGCGGCGGCGATTTCCGGCATTGTAAACGGCGGCAACCTGATCCGGCCGCATATTGTAAAGGAATTGACGGATGAAAACGGCACCGTTGTGGAAAGCTTTGAACCAGAGGTTGTACGGCGGATTGTTTCCGAAGAAACGTCGGCGATTATGCGCGACTTTATTGAAGGTGTAGTGACAGAGGGAACCGGTAAGGGCGCAAAGATCGAGGGCTACCGCATCGGCGGCAAGACGGGTACGTCCGAGAAGCAGCCGCGCGGAAACGGCAAGTATGTCGCGTCCTTTATCGGCATTGCGCCGATGGACGACCCGGAGATTTTGTGTATTGTGGCAATCGATGAGCCGACAGGGGGGTTGTTCCAGGGCAGCCAGATTGCCGCGCCGGTTGTGCGCAATATTTTAGAGGATACGCTTCGGTATATGGGCATTGAAAAACAGCTTGACGGCGAAGGGGACGTTTCCATGGAGTCGAGCGTGCCGGAGGTGCGCGGCCTTGCGCTCTCCGACGCGCAGAGCCAGCTCACCGACGAAGGGTTTGCGGTACAGGTGGTTGGCGAGAGCGACACCGTACAGCAGCAGCTCCCCAAGCCGGGTGCTAGCCTTGCGAAGGGATCTACGGTTATTTTATATACGGATACGACAGAGGTTGCGACGGTGACGGTGCCAGATGTGACGGGCATGAGCCTGTCGCAGGCGACGCAGGCCATTGAGTCGGCAGGGCTGAACATCGAGGTGCTGGGCGGCGCGGATGATTCCGGCAATACGCCTGCCAGCAAGCAGGACCCGCCGGCTGGAACAGAGGTCAACCCCGCTACGACGGTGCGGGTAGAGTTTATCTATATGGACGGTGATTAAGCCATAGGCATTGTGCCGTTTGGCGGACGGGAGTGAATGGTATGCAAGATGCGATGCAATTACGGGAACTGATGAAGGGGCTGCGCGTGATCGGAAACGAGCGGGCGCTCAACGTGGAGATAACCGGGATTTCATACGATTCCAGAACCGTACAGCCGGGGGATGTATTTGTCTGCATCAAAGGGTTTCAGACCGACGGGCACAAATATGCTTCCGCAGCGGCGGCAAACGGCGCGGCGGCGATTGTTGCCTGTGATACGCTCAATATGTCGGGTGTGCCCGTGCTCTACACACCGGATACGCGGCTTGCGCTGGCGCAGATGTCAAAGGCGTTTTTCGGCGACCCGCTTCGGGATATCAAACTGATTGGCGTGACGGGTACGAACGGGAAAACGACGGTGACCTATCTGGTCAAATCCATTTTAGAGGCGGCGGGCAAAAAGGTCGGCCTGATTGGCACGAACCAAAACATGATCGGCGAAACCGTCATAGCGACCGAGCGCACAACGCCGGAGTCGTTTGAGCTTTACAAAATATTCCGCCAGATGGCGGACGCAGGCGCGGAGTATGTCGTGATGGAGGTGTCGAGCCACGCGCTCGAGCTGCACCGCGTGGGCGGATGCGAATTTGCTGTGGCGGCGTTTACGAACCTGACGCAGGACCATCTTGACTTCCATGGTACGATGGAGCATTACTACGAAGCAAAGCGCAAGCTGTTTGACATGTGCGAAAGCGCGGTGATCAACATAGACGACCCATATGGCGCACGGCTCGCGGCGGGGTGCCCGTGCCCGGTTCTGACCTATGGCACAGGCAAAGACGCGGCGCTGGGCGCGTCGGACATTGCCGTGACGGCAAAGGGCGTGACCTACGGCCTCGAATACGAGGGGCAGATGTATAGCGCGCATTTGGGGATTCCGGGCAAGTTTTCCGTCTACAATTCGCTTGCGGCGCTCGGATGCGCGCTGTCGCTCGGGTTTGAGGCAGAATTCTGCCTTGATGCGCTTGGCAAGGCGCACGGCGTGAAGGGCCGCGCCGAGGTCGTGCCCACGGACACGGACTATACCGTTTTGATCGACTATGCACATACGCCCGACGGGCTTGAAAATATTATATCTACAGTGAATGAATTTAAAACGCACCACGTGGTTACGCTGTTTGGCTGCGGCGGGGACCGCGACCGGACCAAACGTCCCAGGATGGGATTGGCTGCCGGGCGGCTGTCCGACTTTTTGATTGTCACGTCGGACAATCCGCGCAGCGAGGAGCCGGGCAAAATCATCGACGACATCATGCCGGGTGTGATCGAGTCGGGCTGCCCCTACGTGCGTATCGAGAACCGCCGCGAGGCGATCGCCTATGCGCTTGCGCATGCGGAGGCGGGCGACATCATCATTTTGGCGGGCAAAGGGCATGAAACATACCAGATTTTAAAAGATAAAACCATTCATTTTGACGAGCGCGAAATCGTGCATGAATTGTTAAAGGAACAGGAGACAGAGCATGGAGAAGCTTAGCGTAAAGGAGGCCGCGGCGGCGTGCGGCGGCACGCTTTTGTGGGGCGATGGAAACACAGTCATAGCAGGCGTTACGACGGACAGCCGCAAAAGCGGGGAAAATATGCTGTTTATCCCGCTTGAGGGGCCGACCTTCGACGGGCACGCATTTATCCGCGCGGCGTTTGACACCGGCGCGGTGGCGGCGCTGACGCATAAGGACGTCGAGCCCTTTTGCGACGGCGCGCTGATCCGCGTGAAAGATACAAAGCAGGCGCTCGCCGACCTTGCGCGCTATTATTTACAGAAATTCGACATCCCTGTCGTAGCGGTCACCGGCTCGGTTGGCAAAACGACGACAAAGGATATGGTTGCGGCGGCATTGGGGGAGAAGTATCGCGTGTTAAAAACACAGGGCAACTTCAACAACGACATTGGCTTGCCGCTGACGGTGTTTGAGATCGACCGCACGCATGAGATTGCGGTGCTGGAGATGGGGATGAACCATTTTGGGGAGATTCGCCATCTTGCCTCGATCGCACACCCGGACTGCGCGCTTATCACGAATATTGGGATGGCGCATATCGAGAACCTCGGCTCGCAGGAAGGGATTTTGCGGGCCAAGCTTGAGGTTACATCTTATTTTGACGAAAGCAACACGCTGTTTTTAAACGGCGACGACGCGATGCTGTCCACCGTGGAGGCGGCGGGCTATTCCATCGTCCGGTTTGGGACCGGCGCAGGGTGTGCCTACCGCGCAGAAAATATTGTTTTGGACGCGGACAGCGTAGCCTTTGACGCTATATATGACGGCGGCGGGCAGCACATTGTGGTGAATCTGCCCGGCATGCATAACGTTTATAACGCGCTTGCCGCGTTTGCGGCTGCTAAGCACTATGGCGTGCCCGACGCGGCGATTGCCACAGGATTGGCGGCCTTTACACCGTCGAAAATGCGCATGGACATCCGCCGATTTGGCGGCATTACGCTCATCAACGACTGTTATAACGCTTCGCCGGATTCGATGCGCGCCGCGCTTGCGGTGCTGGCGGGGACGGAGGCGAAGCGCCGCGTCGCCATTTTGGGCGATATTTTAGAGATGGGCAGCTTCGGCCCCGCGGCGCATGAGGCGCTGGGAGAGGATGCGGCGCGCTGCGCCGACGTTCTGCTGACAACGGGGACGGACGCGGCGCATCTGCACAGCGGCGCCCTTGCCGCCGGCATGCAGGTGGGAAACGCGCTGCACTTTGCAAATAACAAGGAAGTCATTGCCGCGCTCGGCGATATCCTGCGCGAGGGGGACGCCGTTTTGGTGAAGGCGTCGCGCGGGATGCAGTTTGAGCAGATTGCCTTGGGGATTGAGAAATTGTTTTTGGATACAGAAAACAAGTAAAACGCGGAGGTTTGGAAAATGGGGGAAATCATACGGCAGTTGGCGCCATACCTGATCACGTTCGGGATTGCGCTGGTGGTGAGCCTGCTGATCGGCCCGGTATTCATCCCGCTGTTGCACCGGCTCAAGTTCGGGCAGGAAATCCGGGAAGAGGGGCCAAGCTGGCACAAGAAAAAGTCGGGCACGCCGACGATGGGCGGCATTATTTTCATTATCGGTGCCTGCGCGGCAACTCTGATTATGACGCGGGAAACGACGGCGGTGGCGGCGCTTTTGTGCGCGGTCGGCTTTGGGCTGATTGGGTTTTTGGACGACTTTATCAAAGTCGTTTTGAAGCGTAACCTGGGCCTGACGGCGCTCCAGAAGTTGGCGCTGCAAATTGCGCTTTCAGTTGCGTTTGTCGTGACGCTCAACGCGCTCGGGCTTTTGCACACCGACATTGTTTTGCCGTTTGTCAAAGGGACGCTTGACCTCGGATGGTTTTATATCGTGTTTGCCGTATTCATCATGGTCGGGTTTGTCAACGCGGTGAACCTGACGGACGGGCTCGACGGCCTGGCGACGAGCGTGACGGCGGTTGTTTCGCTGTTTTTTGCCGCGGTTTCGCTTCTGTGCGGCAATGGCAGCCTGGCGGCGTTCCTTATCGCGCTGACGGGCGGGTGTGTCGGCTTTCTGGCGTTTAACCACTATCCGGCCAAGGTATTCATGGGTGATACGGGGTCGCTGTTTTTGGGCGGGGCGATATCCGCCGCCGCGCTGGTGCTCAAAATGCCCCTGCTTTTGGTCATTGTCGGCATTATTTATGTCGTGGAGGCGCTTTCCGTCATTTTGCAGGTGCTGTCGTTTAAGCTGACCGGGAAGCGTATCTTTAAAATGAGCCCGATCCACCACCACTTTGAGATGTGCGGGTGGAGAGAGGTCAAAATCGTTTCGGTGTTCTGCGCTGTGACGGTTGTTTTTTGCGTAATCGGCTATTTTGCCGCCGCGCCGTTTCTGGCGCTTTAGGTTGCGGCCGTGCGGCATTGTATGATACACTGACTTTTGCGAGATCGATATACGATAGAATTCGTGGCGGCAGCCGCCGCAGGAGGGAAACATATGGCACAGGTTCGGAAAACCGCCCGGGGAAGAACGCCGGTGCGTCCGCTTTCGGCAAGCAGACGGACGGCGCCTGCTCGGACGCGGAAACAAAAACCTCCGATAAAAAAACAAACACAACAAAACGGCGCCGCTCTGGCAAAGCAGCGCAAACCGCGGGAAAAGAAGGGCCTGCGCTGGACGAAGCCCTCGGTGCGCGCGCTTGACCGTATGCTCCTGCTCGACATCATCATTTTGGTCGTGTTCGGGCTGATTATGGTGTTTTCTGCGAGCGCACCGGCGGCGAGCGCGTACCAGAACAATCCGTATTATTATATCATCCGGCAGGCGATTTTTGCGGCAATGGGCCTTGCCGTCATGTGGGTTCTTTCGTATTTTGACTATCATAATTTTGAAAAGTTTGCGTTTTTGATTTTAGTTGGAAGCTTTCTTTTGCTGTTTGCGGTCTATATCCCGGGCATCGGCGTTGTGCGCAACAACGCGCGCCGCTGGATTAACATTGGGATCAGCACCTTGCAGCCGTCCGAGGTTGTTAAGGTCGCGATCATCATTTATTTTGCTTACAGCCTTTCTATCGTCAAAGACAAAATCAAAAAGTTTGGCTCGGGCCTGCTGCGGTATCTGATCATACTTGGCCTGTTTGCGGTCGTTTTGCTCAAGGAGCCGCATCTGAGCGCAACGCTCGTCATCGTTGCGGTCGGCTGTATTATGCTGCTGATCGCGGGGGCGCGGTTCTCACACTTTGCCATCATGGGACTCTGCGCGCTGCCGGTGCTTGCGTTCATGATTTATCAGCAGCCCTACCAGCTTGAGCGTATCACAACGTTTTTAAACCCGTTTGCCGACGTATCGGATACAGGCTTCCAGGTCGTCAACTCGCTCTATGCGATCGGGTCGGGCGGGCTGTTCGGCCTCGGGCTGGGGATGAGCCGGCAGAAGTTCCTCTACTTGCCGGAGCCACAGAACGACTTTATCTTTGCCATTGTCTGTGAGGAGCTGGGCTGGGTCGGCGCGGCGCTCGTGCTGGTTCTGTTCGGAATCCTGATTTGGAAGGGGTACCGCATCGCGCAGGAGGCGCCCGACATGTTCGGCACGCTTTTGGCGGCGGGTATCACGAGCCTTGTGGCAATCCAGGTGGCGGTCAACGTTGCAGTTGTAACGTCGTCCGTGCCGGTAACGGGTATGGCGCTCCCGTTTTTCAGCTACGGCGGCACATCACTGATGATATTGCTGAGCTGTATGGGGATTTTGCTCAACATATCGCGCCAGACGGTCACGACAATCCGTCCCCCGGACGGCAAAATGTAAAGTAGAAATTTGCAGGAACGGTGGTAAGTGAAATGAAACTGCTACTTGCCGGCGGCGGAACCGCCGGGCATATCAATCCCGCCCTGTCCATCGCGGCATACGCGAAAAAAATGGACCGCGATACGCAGGTGCTGTTTATCGGCAAGCGTGGGAACATGGAGGAAACGCTCGTCCCAAAGGCGGGCTATGACATGGAATATATCGACATTGCGGGCTTTCGGCGCTCGCTGTCGCTGCAAAATATATCGGTTATTTTTAAAACGCTGAAGGCGGCGCGGGACTGTAAGCGGATTATCCGCTCATTTGAGCCGGACGTCGTGATTTGTACGGGGGGCTATGTGAGCGGCCCGGTCATGAAGGCGGCCTATGCCTGCGGCGTACCGGCCATCATCCACGAACAGAACGTGTTCCCCGGCGTTACGGTGAAGCTGTCGCAGAAGTATGCGTCGTATATTGCGACGAGCTTCGAGGACACGAAAAACCATCTGAAACGGAAGGACAAATGCGTCTTTACCGGCAACCCTGTCCGGGAGGAGATTTTGTCCGCCGACCCGGTGCTTGCACGCTCTGTGCTCCGGCTCGACGACAGGCCGTTTATTCTGGCCTTTGGCGGAAGCCTCGGCGCGGCGCGCCTCAACGACGCTGTGACGGGCTACATTGCCGAGATGGTGAAGCGCGACGACGTGCAGATTTTGTTCGGCACGGGCAAGCGCAACTACGACGCAGTCATGGCGGACATGAAACAGCGCGGCATTGACCTGGAGCGTCACAAAAACGTCCGGGTACGCGACTACATCTACGACATGGATATGGCCATGGCGGCGGCTGATTTGGTGATCGGACGCGCCGGAGCCATCAGCATCAGCGAAATCACCGCGCTTGGCAAGCCGGCTATCCTGATCCCATCGCCGAACGTGGCGCACGACCATCAGCTCACGAACGCGCGCCTGCTGGAGAAAAACGGCGCGGCGCTCGTGCTGACAGAGGACGCGCTCTCGGGTGCGTCCCTGAAGGAAAAGGTCGACGCTCTTCTCTCGGGCAGGGGCACGCTGGAGCAGTATGGGAGAAACGCAAAGAAATTCGGCGTGACGGATGCGTCGCAGAAGATTTACGAGCTGGCCTGTTCCCTTGTCCGAAAGTAACGCCTTTCCGGCAGTCTGCATAGTATATAGGGCGAACAAATCTATGCAGGCTTACGGAGGTGTAAATAGATGGATAAGTTGGTGATAGAGGGCGGAAAAACGCTGGAAGGCGCGGCGCGTGTACACGGCGCAAAAAACGCCGTACTGCCGATCCTTGCCGCCACGGTATTGAACAGCGGCGAAAATATCATACACGGCTGCCCGGATTTGAAGGACGTGCGTTCGTCAATCAATATTCTGCGCCACCTGGGCTGCAGCGTACATAGGGACGGCGACACGCTGACAGTGAACTCCGCCGGCGCGGCAAACTGTGAAATCCAGGAGGAACTCATGCACGAGATGCGCTCCTCGGTGATCTTTCTTGGGGCGATCCTCGCGCGGTTTGGCAGGGCGGTGACGTCGCTTCCCGGAGGGTGCGAGCTTGGGCCGCGCCCCATTGATTTACACCTGAAGGCTTTCCGGCAGATGGGCATCGCCATCGAGGAGGAACACGGGTACATAAAATGCCATTGCGACAAGATAACCCCCGCGGCAATCCACCTCGACTTTCCGAGCGTGGGCGCGACGGAGAATATTATGCTGGCGGCCTCTCTCGCAGAGGGGACGACGGTCATCACCAACGCCGCCAAAGAGCCGGAGATCGTGGATTTGCAGGACTACTTAAACTGCATGGGCGCAAAGATCGACGGCGCCGGGACGAGCGTTATCCAGATCGACGGCGTCAAACGGCTCGGCAGCGCGGAGCATACCGTCATTCCCGACCGTATCGTTGCGGCGACCTATCTGTCCTGCGGCGCGGCGGCGGGCGGCACCATCGAGCTGACAAATGTCATCCCGGCGCATATGGAGGCGGTGCTTTCCGTGGCGGAGCAGTATGGGGCGAAGCTGTATGTATCGCAGGACCGTATCGTACAGGTTGCGCCCCAGCGGCTCAGCCCGGTCAAAATGATCCGCACCCAGCCGCACCCCGGGTTCCCGACGGACGCACAGTCCCCGCTGATGGCGGCGCTGACGCTGGCGCGGGGAACAAGTATTTTTGTTGAAAATATCTTTGAAAGCAGATATAAGCATGTGTATGAGCTGTGCCGGATGGGCGCGGACATCACCGTAGACGGCAGGCTGGCCGTGGTACGCGGCGTGGGCGCGCTCAGCGGTGCAAACGTATGCGCCATGGATTTGCGCGGCGGCGCGGCGCTGGTGGTTGCCGGCCTTGCGGCGCAGGGGCGCACGACGATCAGCGACGTATACCACATCGACCGTGGGTATGAAAACCTGGAGGATACGCTGCGGGGAATCGGAGCGGTAATTAAAAGGGAGTAAGTCCAATGGAAAACGTAAGAGAAAAACGCAATCTGCCGGCGCGGCAGGACGATATCCGCACCCGGCACATGAAGCGGCAGAAGAAAAAGCGGAGAAGGAGGATCTTTCTCAGGACGTTCTTGCTTCTGACCCTTTTGGCGGTCGTCCTGTTTGTGGTGGCGTTTCTGACGCCGTGGTTTAATATTGCGCAGATCACGGTCACCGGAAACGAACAGCTCAAAAGCGAGGATATCATCGCGCAGAGCGGAATCTACGCCGGCAACAATATCTTCCGGGTCAGCACCTCGCAGGCAAGCGAGCAGATCGCCTCTATGCCTTATGTCAAGAGCGTGGAGGTCCGCCGCCAGCTCCCGAACAAAATCCTGATCGAGGTGCAGGAGAGCCATATGGCGGCATACCTGCCGTATGCGGGCGGATATGCGGCCATCGACGAGGCGGGCAAGGTGCTTTCCCTGATGCCGGAGCCGCCGGAGGGCTATATGCAGATCCTGGGATGCGAGTTAAAAGAATTTAAAATTGGACAAAAAATTAAAGTTGACGCAGACGAAAAATTTGATATAATATTACTGTATATAGATGAATTTACAAAGGCGGAGATCCTGAGCAAGGTCAATACGTTGGACGTGACGAACACGGTCGACGTGAAGTTTACATTCGAGAACCGGCTCGAGGTGTTCTGCGGCGATTCGCAGGATGTTACGAGAAAGCTTCTGACCTTTGCCGAGGTCGCCTATAACCAGTTATCACCAAATGCCAGAGGGGAAATCGATCTGCGGTTAGACGGCAAGGCCTACTACAGGCCGTAATGGAGGAACGAAGCAACATGAGAAAAATGCGTATCAAGGCACAGGTGGCAATTGGTATCGTATGCGCGATCTTGACATTTGCGATTGCAACGCAGCTTACGAGCGTGCGGAAAAACGTCGCAATGGAAAGCAACGCGC
>DVOF01000124.1 GCA_018713805.1 Candidatus Aphodoplasma excrementigallinarum
GTTGGAGGGGTTGGCATTGACAGAGAAGCTGAAGCTTTTTTTGGAAGGAATAAAAGGGAAACGTATCACCGTAATCGGGATCGGGGTCAGTAATCTGCCGCTGATCAAGTTTTTGGCGCAAAACGGCGCGATTGTGACGGCGTGCGACCGGCGCGAGGAGGAAGAACTCGCCGACGAGCGCGCGCAGCTTGGGAAGTATCCCATTACGTACCGCCTGGGGGACAACTATCTCGACGGCATTGACGCAGACATTATTTTTAAAACGCCGGGGATGCGGTTTGACACGCCGGCGCTTGTGCAGGCGCGGGAGCGGGGGAGCCTCGTCACGTCGGAAATGGAGGTGTTTTTTGACCTGTGCCCGGCAAAAATCATCGCCGTTACCGGAAGCGATGGGAAAACGACGACGACGACGCTGATTGCCCAAATGCTCCAGCGCGAGGGGCGCACCGTATGGGTCGGCGGTAACATCGGCAAGCCGCTTTTAGGCGAGATAGAGCAGATCAGGGACAGCGACATGGTCGTGCTGGAGCTGAGCAGCTTCCAGCTTCACACCATGAAGGCAAGCCCGAGCATTGCCGTTGTGACAAACTTGTCGCCCAACCACCTTGACATGCACAAGGATATGGACGAGTACATCGCGGCGAAGAAAAACATCTTCTTATATCAGAAGCCGGGCGACCGTCTTGTGCTCAACTATGACAATGACATTACGCGCGGCTTTGCAAGCGAAGCGGTCAACCCGCCCGTGTTTTTCTCGCGGAAGGCCGCGCCAAAGGGCGGCGTTTATCTACAAGACGGGATGATATACTGTGGCGGCGAGGCGGTGCTGCGGACGAGCGAGATTCGGATTCCCGGCCTGCACAACGTGGAAAATTACATGGCGGCAATCGGCGCGCTGTGGGGAATAGTGTCGCCCGATACAATCCGCGCGGTCGCGCGCGAGTTCGGCGGTGTGGAGCACCGGATCGAATTTGTCCGCGAGCTGGACGGCATCCGCTTCTACAACGATTCGATTGCGAGCAGCCCGACGCGCGCGTCGGCGGGGCTGCACTCGTTTGACCAGAAAGTGATTCTGATTGCGGGCGGCTATGACAAGCATATCCCGTTCGACAGCTTCGGTTATGTGCTCAAAGAATGCGTCAAGTCGCTGTTTCTGATTGGCGTAACCGCGCCGAAAATCCGGCAGGCTGCGCTGGATGCGGGAATGGACGAGGACGCCATTACCATGTGCGACACGCTTGCCGACGCGACGCAGCAGGCGTACGACGCGGCGCGTGCCGGCGACGTCGTCATACTGTCGCCCGCGTGTGCGAGCTTTGACATGTTCAAAAACTTTGCCGTGCGCGGCGAAGCGTTTAAGCAATTGGTGAACGCCCTGTAAACGGAAGGATAAGAGGTGTTTGGTATGGAAAAACAAATCGAGATAGAAGCGGTTTTGCAGCGGCTCAGCGCGCTGCACGGCGTGTCCGGATTTGAGGGCGGCGTCGCGCAGGCGGCAGCGGAGCTGTTTGCGCCGTACGTGGACGAGGTATATACCGACGCGCTCGGGAGTGTGATTGCGGTAAAAAGGGCAAAGCAGGAGCACGCCAAGCGCGTCATGCTCGACGCACATATGGATGAAATCGGCCTGATGGTGACGAGCATTGACGAGAAGGGCTTTTTAAAGTTTACGAATGTGGGCGGCGTGGACGAGCGTATCCTGCCCGCACGCGAGGTCGTGGTGCATGGCCGGCGCGACATAGCCGGTATCATCGGAATCAAGCCGCCGCACCTGCAAAGCGCGGATGAAAACAAAAAGACGCTCAAAATCGACGAGCTTGCGATTGACATCGGGATGGAACCGGCGGCGGTGCGCGCGCTCATAGAGGCGGGCGACTGGGTCACGTTTTCCCAGGAGAGCGCGCCGCTGTTAAACGGGCAGATGACGGGAAAGAGCTTTGACGACCGGGCGAGCATCTGCGCCCTGCTGTATGCGGCGCAGACACTTGCGGACGAACCGCTCGATGTGGACGTGTACTTTGTCCTGTCCGTACGCGAGGAGACGAACCTCGCCGGGGCGGGCTGCGCGGCCTATGCTGCCGAGCCGGACGCGGCGCTGGTGATCGACGTGACGCACGCAAAAACGCCGGACAACCCGGACTGCCCGTTCGAGGCGGGCGGCGGCGTGGCTTACTCGCTGGGGCCAAATGTACACACGCCCTTTGCACAGCTCTTAAAGACACTTGCCGACGAAAACGGTATCGGCGCAAAAGCGGAGGTCGACGGTGGGAGCACGGGCACGAACGCATGGGCCGTACAGGTGAGCCGGACAGGCGTGCCGACGGCGGTGCTGTCGCTGCCGCTCAAGTATATGCACACGCCGACGGAAACACTGGCGGTCGAGGACATTACGGCGGCGGGAACGCTTGCGGCCGCGTTTGTGCGGCGGCTTAGCGAGGAACCGGCGCTTTTGAATCCAGTAGAAATCAGGTGAGGACATGCTGTTAAAAACACTATGCGAAACACACGGCGTAAGCGGCGACGAGGGCCGTGTGCGCGATATTTTGCTCGAGGCGGTGCGGCCCTACGCTGACCAGGTTACGGTTGACGTGATGGGAAATTTGATCGTCTATAAAAAAGGCGAAAGCGCGGACAAGACCGTCATGCTGTGCGCCCATATGGACGAGGTGGGGCTGATTGTCAGCGCAATCACGGAGAGCGGGTATTTGAAGTTTCAAACCGTGGGCGGCGTCGACGCGCGTGTGCTGGTTGGTAAGCGCGTTGTCGTCGGGCAAAACAACATTACGGGAATCATTTCGCTCAAGGCAATCCATTTGCAGACAAAGGACGAGCGTACGGCGGCTGTCAAGGAAAAACAGCTCTACATCGACATCGGCGCAAAGGACAAAGCGGACGCGGAACGTGTCGTGTCGCTGGGCGATTACGCCGCGTTTGATACGGCGTTTGGGGAGTTTGGCGACGGCTGCTGGAAGGCGAAAGCCTTCGACGACCGCTGCGGCTGTGCGGTGCTGGTGCGGCTCATACAGGAGAAATGCGCGTACGACACATACTTCTGTTTTACCGTGCAGGAGGAGGTCGGCTGCCGCGGCGCGCAAATTACGGCAAACCGTGTCCGGCCGGATATGGCGCTTGTGCTGGAGGCGACGACATGCAGCGACGTGAGCGGCGCGCCAAGGCACCTCGAGGTGACGACGCTCGGCGGCGGCGCGGCGTTTTCGACGCTCGACCGCGGTTCGTATTCTGACGTGGAATTGACAAACAAACTCTATGCGGTGGCGCAGGCGGAAGGCGTGATGGTCCAGTATAAACGCACGACCATGGGCGGCAACGACGCGCGCGCCATACAGACGGCTGTTGGCGGGTGCAAAACGTGTGCGGTGTCCGTGCCGTGCCGCTATCTTCACTCGCCGGTGTCTGTCGTTTCGGCGGCGGACTTTGAAGCGGTCTATCAGAGCGCGAAACTGTTTCTTACAAGAGCAAAGGAGCTGATATAGATGAAACTTCTGCAAGAATTATGCGACATAACGGCCCCGTCGGGGCATGAGACGGCGTTGCACGAGCTGATTCAGTCGGAAATCAAAGACTGTGTCGACGAAATCACAACGGATGCGCTTGGCAACCTGATTGCTCACAAAAAGGGGCCGGGCAAGCGGCTCATGCTCGCCGCGCACACGGACGAAATTGGCCTGATTGTGACTTATATTGAGGAGAGCGGCTATATCCGCGTGCAGAATATCGGCGGCGTAAGGCCGCAGTACGCGCTGGCCCAGCGGGTGCGGTTTTTAAACGGTACGGTCGGCGTGGTATTTTACGACCAGGGCAAAGAGATCGAAAAGCTTGGGATAAACGATTTGTACGTTGACATTGGCGCGAAAAACAAAGAAGAAGCGGCAAAGCTGGTACAGATCGGCGATGTGGCAGGCTTTTTGGGCGAATTTACAGAGCAGAACGGCTGCGTGATTTCCAAGTCGCTTGACGACCGCGCTGGCTGTTACGTGCTTATTGAGGCGCTCAAGCGCGTCAAAGATACGCCAAACGACGTCTACGCGGTGTTTACGGCGCAGGAGGAGCTTGGTCTGCGCGGCGCGACGGCGGGAGCCTACAGCGTCGACCCAGATTTGGGCATTGCAATCGACGTGACGGACACGGGCGACATGATCGGCACAACGCCGATGGAGGTCAAGCTCGGCGGCGGCGCGGCGATCAAAATCAAGGACAGCCGCAGCATTTCATCGCCGAAGGCGGTCGGGCTGCTCAAATCCACGGCAAAGGCGCACGGTATCCCATACCAGCTCGAGGTACTGACACGCGGCGGCACGGACGCGGGCGCAATCCATCTCACGCGCGGCGGCGTAGCGTCGGTCACGCTTTCGATTCCGACGCGCTACATCCACTCGCCGGGCGAGATGGTCTGCAAAGACGATTTAGAGGCGTGCATTGACCTGCTCGCGGCGGTAATAGAGGAACAGCTCGACTGAAATTTGTACGCAAGATATTCATAAGCGCGAAGATAAAAACACAGTTCCGGTTGGTAGTCCGGACGCGGCGTGCGCCGTCAGTAACCTGCCTCCTTGGTTGTCCGTTCTTCGCCCAAAATTTAAGGAGGCATAAAAATGGAAACGATTTACACCAGACTGACGGTATGCTTTGATTCCCCTTTTTGGATAGGGATTTTTGAGCGGGAAACGCAAACGGGCTATGCGGCCTGTAAGGTTACCTTTGGCGCAGAGCCAAAGGACCAGGAGATTTATGCATATCTGCTGCGGAATTTTAACAGGCTGCGTTTTACGGAGCAGGCTATGGACGGGGCTGTGGCAGGTAAGCGAAAGAACCCCAAACGAATCCGGCGGGAAATCCGCCGGCAGATGGAGCGGCGTACGGGCATGGGGACAAAAGCGCAGCAGGCGATTCAACAACAGCGGGAGCAGAATAAAACAGAGCAAAAGTTCCAGCGGCGTGCAAAACGCTGTGAAAGGGAAGAGCGGCTGTTCTGGCTGCGCGTGCAAAAACGCAAAGAAAAACACAAAGGACATTAAGCAGATAAAAAGACGGCTGTCGCTGAGACAGCCGTCTTTTATTATTTTTCCTTTTCCATAACGAGAAGCTCCTCGTAGCTTTTAATATACAAATCCGCGTCCTGCATAATCTTATCCCGCTCGTGCGCCGCGTATTTGTCCTCCACGCCGACGGTATAGAAGCCGCCCATTTTTGCTCCCTTGACCCCGGCGTAAATATCCTCAAATACGGCGCAGTCTTTTGCTGTCAGGCCGACCTTTTCTGCCGCAAGCTCGTATACATCCGGGAAGCCTTTGCCGCGCGCTGCCTCGGACGAGGAAGTGAACGCATCGAACAGGTCGTAGATACCGTTCCGTTTTAGCGCAGGTGTGTAAATTTCCTCGCTCGACGCAGTTGCAACCGAAAGCTTTACGCCTTTGCCTTTTAAAAACAGGAGATACTCCTTTGCATATGGCTTCAGGCCGATTCGGTTGCGGTACGCGTCAAGCGCCATATCGCTCCACTCGGCAATCAGGTCGTCCGGCGTTTCCGAGAGGCCGAACCGCCCAATCGTATACTCCGCCGCCTGATAGAAGTGCATGGGCGTAATCTTTTCCAGATAGTCGGCCGGCACAGGAAGGCCGCGCCGCCCTAAAAATTCAATGTCGATCTGCTCCCAAATCCACATCGAGTCAAGCAGCGTCCCGTCTAAATCGAAAATTGCGCCCTGAAAGCTTTGCATATGCTCACTCCTTAAATAATTGTATCAGTTCTTTTGCCGCGGCAGTAATATCTGCCTGTGCGACCACAGCCGACACGACGGCAAGTCCGTCAATGCCCATTCCTTTGAAGTTGCCAAGTGTATTTTTGTTGATTCCACCAATCACTACGATTGGGATATTGACCGCCGCGCGGATGCGCCGCAGTTCCTCCATCGTGACGATATCTGCGTCCGTCTTTGTCTGCGTGGCGTACATTGCGCCGACGCCGAGGTAGTCCGCGCCGTCTGCTGCCGCCTGCTTTGCCTGCTCGAGTGTCGCCACGGAAACGCCGAGCAGCTTATCCGGCCCAATCAGCCGCCGCACCACTGCGGCGGGCAGGTCGCTCTGGCCGACGTGTACGCCGTCCGCGTCTGCCGCGAGCGCGATGTCGACCCGGTCATTGATGATGAGCGCCGCGCCGGCCTCGTCGGTGATTTTTTTCGTGTCGACGGCAAGACGGTAGAACTCTGCGGAGGATATCTCCTTTTCCCGGAGCTGCACCACGCCGCACCCGCCCGCTACGGCGAGGCGAACCGATTCCTCGACCGTGTCCGTCGTCATCAGGCCGCGGTCAGTGCACAGATAGAGCGTATAGTCGACATTGTTTTTATTTTTCATCGAGCTTCGCCCTTTCGCCTATTGTTTTTGCGTCCAAGTTCGACAGCGCGTCGATGATGGCAATGTGGAAGCTGCCGGTGCCGATGCTGCCCGCCTTTTCATAGGCGATTTCGCCCGCAAGCCCCATCGACAGCACACCGCCCGCCGCTGCGGTGAAGAAGTCGCCGTTTGCCGCACCGGCAAACGACCCGACGAGCGCGCTCGTCATACAGCCAGTCCCGGTCACCTTCGAAAGCTGCGGGTGCCCGTTGCGGAGCTGCACCGTCTGCTTCCCGTCGCTGATGGTGTCAATTGCGCCTGTGATGGCAACTGTGCAGCCGAGACTGTCCGCAACCGACTTTGCAACGGCGACCGCGTCGTTTTTTTCGTCCGCCGCCGCAGAGTCCACGCCCTTTGTCGCCACGTCCAGACCGGCGATAAACGATATCTCGGACAAATTCCCGCGCAGAACGGCGAGCTTTACCTCGCTGACAATTTTCAGCGCCGTGTCGTTGCGTAGCGCGCTCGCGCCCGCGCCCACCGGGTCGAATACGACCGGCACGCCGCATTCGTTTGCGCGTTTGCCCGCCGCAATCATCGACGCAATCGTGCGCTCGTTGAGCGTACCCATGTTGATGACAAGCGCGGAGGAAATCGCACTGATGTCGCCTGCCTCACCGATGTCGTCCGCCATAATGGGGGATGCGCCGATGGCGAGCACAGCGTTTGCCACGTCATTGACCGTTACATAGTTTGTAATGTTGTGAATGAGCGGTACGTTTGCGCGCACCTGCTCCAGCATAGCTCCGATATTTTTTGCCGTTTGATTCATGATACCACAGTCCTTTCGTTTTGTAAATCGTATTGGGAGTAAATTTTATGTAAAACGGTTTTTTGCCGCCGCTTATTTTTCCGAGCAGAACTCGACTTTCTTTCCTTCCAAAATCAGGTTCGTCGTCCGCACGGCGCACATCTTTCCGCACATGGAGCAGGTGTGCCGCTCGGACGGCGGCGTGCTCTCATAGTAGGCGCGCGCCTTGTCGGGGTCGATGGCATAGCGGAACATTTCGTCCCAGTCGACCTTGTGGCGCGCCTGCGACATTTTGTCGTCGATGTCGCGCGCACCGGGAATCCCCTTTGCGATGTCGGCCGCGTGGGCGGCAATTTTGCTGGCGATAATGCCTTCCTTTACGTCATTAACATCCGGCAGGCGCAGGTGCTCTGCCGGCGTTACATAGCAGAGGAAGTCCGCGCCGCTCGCCGCCGCAATTGCGCCGCCGATTGCGGACGTAATGTGGTCGTAGCCCGGCGCGATGTCGGTCACGAGCGGGCCGAGCACGTAAAACGGCGCGCCGTGGCAGAGCCGCTTTTGCAGCGTCATGTTGGCCGCAATTTCGTTCATCGCCATGTGGCCCGGCCCTTCGACCATGACTTGCACATCCTTTTCCCATGCGCGCTTTGTTAGGTTGCCCAGCTCAATCAGCTCGGCAATCTGTCCCGCGTCGGTGCTGTCGGCAATGCAGCCGGGGCGCAGCGCGTCGCCGAGGCTGATGGTTACGTCAAACTCGCGCAGAATGTCCAGTACGTCGTCGTAGTATTCGAAAAACGGGTTTTCGTTGCCCGTCATCTCCATCCATGCAAACAGGAGCGAGCCGCCGCGCGACACGATGTTCATCTTGCGCCCCTCACGCCGGAACGCCTCCACCGCGCGGCGGTTGATTCCCGCGTGGATGGTCATGAAGTCGACGCCCTCTTCCGCGTGCGCCCGCACGACGCGCAGAAAGTCCTGCGCCGTGATTTCAAGCAAGTCCTTTTCCAGATACCCAATCGCGTCGTACATTGGCACCGTACCAATCATGGCGGGCGACTTTGCGATGAGCTGACGGCGGAAGGTGTTCGTTTTGCCGTAGTTGCTCAAGTCCATGATTGCCTCTGCGCCGAAGCGGAGCGCAAGGTCGACCTTCTCCATCTCGACGTCGTAGTTTTTGCAGTCGCCCGAGATGCCGAGGTTGACATTGATCTTCGTTTTCAGTCCTGTGCCGATACCCTCCGCCGACAGGGAGGTATGGTTCTTGTTTGCCGGGATGGCCACCTGTCCCTTTGCGACGAACGGCAGGAGTTTCTGCACGTCCATTCCTTCTTTTTTCGCCACGGTTTCCATTTGCGGCGTGACGATCCCTTGTTTTGCTGCGTCCATTTGTGTTTGATAGCTCATTTGTCCCATCCTTTCAGAGAATAATAGTCGTAAAAATGGTTGGTCGGGCCGTTGCCGCGCCCGATATCTGCTTCTGCGTGGCGGATTGCCTCGGTCACATAGCTTTTTGCATTTGCAACTGCATCTTTCAGCAAACAGCCGCGCGCAAGATACGCGGCGATTGCCGACGAAAGGGTACAGCCCGTGCCGTGCGTGCTTGTCGACGCGATACGCGCGTGCGTAAAGGTGTGGAATGCCGCGCCGTCATACAGGATATCGAGCGCCTCGCCGGTCAGGTGTCCGCCCTTGACCAGTACAGCTTTTGCGCCTGTGGCGCAAATCTGCTCCGCCGCCGCTTCCATGTCCGCTTTTGTTTCAATCTTTTTGCCGCAGATCGCCTCCGCCTCCGGTATGTTCGGCGTAAGTAAATCCGCGAGGGGGAACAGCTCTGTCATAAGCGTCTCCACCGCCTCATTTTGCATGAGCGTCCCGCCGCTCGTTGCGACCATAACCGGGTCAAGCACGACAAACGGCGGCGCATACCGGCGGAGCTGCCCGGCGACTGTCTTTATGATTGCCGCGTTTGGCAGCATCCCGATTTTGACAGCGTCGACGCGGATATCCTCGAACACTGCGTCAATCTGTTCCGCGACACTCTCCGTCGAAACGTCATAAATCGACAATACACGGCTCGTATTTTCGGCTACGACGGACGTGATGACGCTCATGCCGAACGTACCAAGCGCGCTGAACGTCTTCAGGTCGGCCTGCACACCTGCGCCGCCGCTGCAGTCAGAGCCTGCGATGGTCAGACAATGTTTCATATGATTCACTTCCTTTTTATTACAATAAAAAACGACGCCCTGTTATAACAAGGCATCGCGATACACAAAGTTGCTCCCTACGACAGTGTTAACTAACAGGTTCAAAGGGTCAGGTTTTAACCTTCTCAACTCTTCGGCCTATCGCCGTTTGAGTCCCCCCGCAAATCATGGATTCAATTTTATGTAACCAGTATACCGTATTTATGCGGATTTGTCAAGAATTTGTCGAAAACAGGCCGCAGTGTATGCGTGGGTTATTTTGCGCTTTATGATAGGGAAGCTTGAAAGGCTTAAATGCGTGTGATAGAATAACGATAACGATGTTAAAGGGGGGATTAAATTGAAAAAAGGGCTTATCATGATATTGATTAGCTGTATCTGTTTTTGCAGTCAGACTGTAACAGGAAGTTCCCAGGATATTTATATTCCGGACAGTTCCATACGAATTATTATGGTAACACAGGGGCAGTCTTTAGAAACTGAATACCTGCATTGCGGGATTGACCCAATTTGCCGGGAAGAGCGTATTTTTATCCCGATTCGCCCGTTTGCAGAATATTTTGGATACCAGGTAAGCTGGGATGATACAACACAAGCCGTTACGGTCGAGGGGGATAATAAGGTTTTATCATTTAAAATAAATGACGCTGAAATCGTTATAAATGGTGAAGAGGCGGAGCTTCTCTCGCCTGCATTTATCGAACATGGCAGGACCATGGTGCCGGTCCGCTCTGTGGCGGAGATTTATGGGCTGGATATAAGGTGGATGGAAGGGCTGGATCAAGTGCAGTATGTCTGGCTCTCTGCTGTTTCTCTGTTGGACGAAGCCGATTTGGAAACAACGGCACAGGACTTTTCCTTGGTGCAGGAAGCGGATTTATTTTCATGTTATACATTGACGCCGGAAGGCGCGACAAAACGCGGCATACAGCTCGGAGATTCCAGCGACAAGGTATTTCGCCTGTACGGGAAACCTGCAATAACAAAAACTGAAAATACGGCGTATATTTTAGAATATACGGTTCCTGTTTTGCCGTATATGGACGAGGTTGGTACGCTTACCTTTTTCATCCGGGATGGGTTGGTAG
>DVOF01000125.1 GCA_018713805.1 Candidatus Aphodoplasma excrementigallinarum
CAATAGAACACGTGGTGAGAAACTTAGGGATTTTTGGAGGTTGTAGTATGAAAGTGATACATAAGATGATCGCGGCGTTTGCTTCGGTTGCCGCAGTGTCTCTTACGGCGTTTGGTATCGCTGCTTTTGCGCAGGATGGGTTTGTGAATGCAAGTGTGTTGAATGTGCGGGATTATCCGTCGTATGACGGTTCTGTGATCGGTTCCCTTTCGTATGGCCGCGTGGTAAATGTTACCGCGCAGGGGGACGGATGGTTTACGATTGATTATAACGGCGCTTCGGCTTATGTAGCTGGCGAATATGTTGACATTGCTGTGCCGGAGAATTTGACGCCGAAAACGATTTTTGAAACACCGATTTACGGCAAAACGAATGCAGAGGGCGTTTTTGTCCGCAACGGCGCGCGGTTTGACTGCACGATCGTTGATGCAGTTCCGCAGGGGTCGAAGTTTATTATTTCCGGCGAGGAGAACGGCTTCTTTATTGTTTATATCGACGGGATAGAGCGGTTTATCTGCACCGAGTACCTGGACGGTATTTCTGAGGAAGAATATTATTATGAGCCGACGGGCGCGCAGCAGGTTGTAGATGTTGCGATGCAGTACCTCGGTACGCCGTATGCATATGGTGGCTCGAGCCCGAGCGGGTTTGACTGCTCCGGTTTTACTTCGTATGTATACCGCCAGCTCGGCGTTTCGCTTAACCGTACGGCGGCAGGGCAGGCCAGCAATGGCTATGAAGTGAGCAAGAGCGAGCTTCTGCCGGGCGACCTCGTACTGTTTGGGCCGTACAGCGGCGGCGGAATCGGCCATGTCGGGATTTATGTTGGCGACGGCAATATGATCCATTCTCCGCAGCCGGGGAAGACGGTTTGTATCGAGTCGATTTATTCGAATTATTATGCTTCCCGGTATGTGACGGCAAGGAGAATTTTCTAAAAGTAAATAAATTGAATTCCAATGGACAGACGCCAGGTATGGCGTCTGTTTGTTTGTATATGGGAAATATGGACAGATAGGAATATTTGCAGCAATGAGAAGAGCAGTTTTGTCCTGTTTGCTTTCGTATATCGGCGGAATCCTGGCGTTTGAAATGCTGCCGGCTTCCGTGTCATTGTTTGCGGCAATTTTTGTTTTGCTTGCCGTCTTATTTCGTTATACTCTTTTCTGGAGAAATGCGAGAAAATTGCCGATTTTTGTCGCATGTTTCTTTCTGATTGGACTCTTTTATACTGGGATTTCCATTTCCCTGCGGACAGGTACGTTTTTGCCGCATATCGGAGAAACGGTGACTGTAACGGGCCGTATTGTGGCGGTGTCCGATACGGAAAACGAATATTACGACCGGTATGAACTCAAAACAGAGCATATGGAGTTTGGCGAAGACGGGAATAAAACAAAGGTCATACTCCGGGAAACAATTGAAATTTCCCTCGCAAAGTACGGCTTGGAGAGCACGCCGGAACCGTACCAATATGGCGACGAGATAACCGCTGTGCTGGAACTGGAAGAGCCTTCCGTTCCGCTCAACGATGGCGACGCGGACTACACGTCGTATAAAAAGGCGCGCGGAATCTTCTTTACCGGGACGGGAAGCTATGAAGACAGCGCCCTTTCCGGACACGAAATCAATTATTTTAACCTTATCGATCTTGCTAACCTTTGCCGGCAATATTTTATAGATGTGATCAACACCTATTTTTCCGGCGACGAGGCAGGGCTTTTGCGCGGCATGCTGCTGAGTGACAAAACTGGATTTTCGGAAGAATTTTACCAGAAGCTGACCGACACAGGGATGGTTCATATTACCGTTGCGTCCGGCCTGCATGTCAACTGTGTCCTGGCGGTGCTTTTGTGGATTTTGTTTGCCTGCCGCGTGCGGAAGTGGTATGCGTATCCGGCGGCGATCGTTGTGTTATGGGCGTTTGCCTTTTTGCAGGGGATGACGCCGTCCATTGTCCGCGCCGTGGTTATGACGAGTATCTTTTTGGTGGGAGAATTGCTCAGCCGCGACTATGACAGGAAAAATACGCTCTACCTTACGGCATTTCTCATGCTGATTTACGACCCGTTCACCATTTACAGCGTCGGGTTCCAGCTTTCCTTTGGCGCGGTGCTTGGGATTATCCTGTTTGCCGCGCCGGTCGATCATTTCTTGGTACGGGTGGTCCGTTTTCGGAAACTATCGTCGCTTATCAGCGTTTCGATTGCGGCACAGCTTTTGATTCTTCCGGTTCTGGCGTTTTATTTCAATAAAATTTCTGTCTATTCGATCCTTGCAAACCTTCTGATCATGCCGGTACTCACGGTTACGCTTGGGCTGGGGTTTCTGCTCTTTGCGGTCAGCGGGTTTGGGCCAGCCGTTGGAAGTGCCGTTGCGTTTGTATTGGGATTGTTTGTCAAATATATACTCGGTGTAATCCATGTCGTCAGCATATTGCCGTTTTCTACGGTAGACATCTTTACCATGAATATCTGGAAAATGCTGGCCTACTATCTTTTGATTGCCGCACTCTATTTTATTTTGACAAAGAAGGGCAGGCGGCCTGTTTTCACCACGCTGGGAGTGAGTGCGGCGCTTGTCATTTGCCTGCTTGTCACCGGGGCGTATACCGGGTCGCTTTTGCGGGTAACATTTCTCAATGTCGGGCAGGGCGACGCCGCATTGATTCAGATTCCGGGCGGGAAAACGGTTGTCATCGACGGCGGCGGGAGCTCACCCGTGAGCAAGACCGACCTGGGCGAAACATTGTTTGTCCCGTATCTGAAGCGCAATGGCGTCAGCACCATTGATTATGCAGTACTGTCCCACTACAACAAAGACCACGCGCAGGGGATTGCAGCCGCCGTCCGTCTGATGGAGGTGAAAAACCTCATTTTGCCCTACCGGAAAAACGGCGAAGACATGGAATACAAAGAGGAAATAGAGCGCACGGCGCGCGAAAAGGGAGTCAACATTTTATATTTCAAGGAGGGTGACCGGCTCGACATTGGGGACGCGCACTTTGTAGCGTTTGCGCCGACACAGCGGAATGCGGAAAACAAAGCCTTCAGCGAAAACAACAAGTCGTTGGTACTGAAGCTGACGTATGGAGAAACCAGCTTTCTTTTCACCGGCGACATCGAGCTGGAAGCGGAGAGCAAAGTGGCGAATTACGGCGACGCAATCCGCGCGGATGTACTGAAGGTCGCGCATCACGGTTCAAAAACTTCGAGCAGTGCAAAATTTATCAAGACATGTGCGCCAAAGTATGCTATAATAAGTGAGGGGAAGGATAACGTCTACGGGTTTCCGGCCCGCGAGACAATCAACACGCTGGTGAATCACGACGCCGATATTTACCAGACAAGCGAGTGCGGGGACGTCCGGTTTTATGTGGACGCGGAGGAGATCAAGTGGATCGACACGTTTTATGAGCGGCCTTCCTACGAAGAAACTTTTTTGAAAAGCGGGGCAAGCATATGGCTAAAAAATCCACAGCCGGCGGACTGAGCGTTCTAAAGCAGCAGTTAAAGTCGAAGGAGTTTGGGAATGTATATCTGTTTTTTGGAGAAGAAGACTTTTTAAAGAACTATTACTTCGGTATGCTGCGAAACAATATCGTGGAGCCGGATTTTGAAGATTTTAACTATGTCGTATACGAGGGACCGAAGCAGGACTACAACGAGATTACCATTGCACTGGATACGCCGCCGATGATGGCGCAGCGCAAGATGATTCTGATCAAGTACAGCGGCGTTTTCGCCAAGGCGAACGAGGAGGCAAAGGCGTTCTGGACCGCGACGGTCAAGCGGGTGCCGGACTACGCGGTGCTGGCGTTTTATGAAGAAGAAGTCGATAAGCGCAGCGCGCTGTATAAGGCCGTTGAAAAGGCCGGCTGCGCGGTAGAGTGTGCATATCTGGAGGGCGTTGAGCTGATCAACTGGGTAGGGCGCGGCTGCCGTGGGGCGGGCAAGGCGATCACAAAGGCGGATATCGAGTATCTGATTCATAACTGCGACGGCGGGATGAACAATCTAAAGCGCGAGCTGGAAAAGCTGTTTGCCTACTGCGGCGACCGGATTACGAAGGGCGACATTGATAAAATCGTTACAAAAATGCCGCAGAGCCGCGTGTTCGACATGATAAACGCTATGCTGCGCCACGACGCGCGCGCGGTGTTTGAGGAGCTTGACGCACTTAAGACGCTGAAGGAATCTGCCTTTATGGTGCTGGCGCTCCTGCTGACGAATTTTGAGCGGATTCTGCATACGAAAATCCTCCTTGAGCGCAGCGAGCCGTATGGCAACATTGCCTCGAAGGTCAAAGTCCCGCCCTATTTTGTGCGCGACTACGCCCGCGCGGCGGAGCGCTTTCCGAAGAGGTTCCTGTGCCGCGCTGTGCGCGAAATCGCACAGATCGACTACTCCATCAAGCAGGGCAGGATCGAGGAGTGGCTCGGGGTGGAAAATTTTTTGGCAAAGTGCCTTGCAGAATCGGAAAAAAGTGCTTGACAGGCGGCGTGGCCTGTGGTATACTATTTTAGAAAACAAAGCAGGGGAGTGTGTTTCCCTCACCGTACGGCGCAGGCTGGTCCGGTTGAATATGTCGTGGCTCATATCACTTTGGAGATGGGCGATGTATGTATTTTACGGATAAACGGTTTCGTTTGTCCGTTTTTTGTGTTTTAGGCGGGGCGGCGCTCCGTAATTTTGAATGGATGGTGATATTTATCAGTAACAAAGAGCAGCAAATCAACGAGCAAATCCGTGACAAAGAGGTGCGTTTGATAAGCGAAGATGGAAGCCAGCTCGGCATTGTCCCAATTGACAAGGCGCAGCAGATGGCCATTGACGCGAATCTTGACCTGGTGAAGATTGCGCCGCAGGCGAAGCCGCCTGTGTGCAAAATCATGGACTATGGCAAATATAAATTTGAGGCGGCGAAGCGGGAGAAGGAAAACCGCAAGAACCAGAAGGTCATTGAGATCAAAGAGGTTCGGCTGTCGCCCTCCATTGATACGCA
>DVOF01000126.1 GCA_018713805.1 Candidatus Aphodoplasma excrementigallinarum
AATATATCTTGTACAGCAACCGGATAATACATATTTAATAAATGGTTGGGAAAGCTTGGACGTATAGTGAATGGCAGAAGAAATTAAAGTGAAAAAGAAAACAGCAATTTGGATAGTATGGATTGATGAAAGCAATAAGGTAATTTCCATCAAAGAAATACCAAACGCCAGACAGCTATATTTTGAAAACAAGGCGACAGGGTTACAAACACTAAATTCCCTTGTTAGAAAAGGATATAAGATTGGGTAATGAGAGGTGGTTGCCTTGTATGATAACAGATGGCTGCTCCCGTGGACAAATAGGACGTTGTTTTTGGGGTAGGTAATGGTTTTATATTACTTTACCGGTTTGACTTGCTGAAACCCTTGATTTTACTGGTATTGCAAAGCCCTAAATGCTCACTTCTATGCGTGGAAAGTGGAAAATGAAAATGCGGTTTTCAAGGGGAGGAATATAAACATATTACTTTGCTGTTTTCGAGCCTTGAAAGCCGCATAAAATAAGGGGTTAAAATGCCCTAAAATTCCACACATGACAAAAGAGATACAGACTTTTATAGCCTGTATCTCTTTCTTTTTCACACCCTATCTGCCGGTAACCGGTAAGTATTTTGTATACTTCCTTATTGCCATTTACCTTCTGACAGGTTCTTTATTCTTAGTCGCGCCGTTCCGGCTGTTTTTTCTCCTTTGGCACATAGTCGCCCAGAACCATCCACGACTTTACGTAGTCTTCGTTTTTTACCTCAACTTCATTTTTCTTGTCTCTCCGCGCGCATAAGCCCATATATCCGAGCCAGTTTCCGAACAGCGCAATCGTCGCGGAAACGGGCAGATACATCCACTCAAACGGATAAAAGATACACACGGCAGGCAGAAACAGCACCAAAACGGAGATTGGGAGCATAATGTTAAAGCCGCGGAACATCCCGTAAAAATATCCGCTCACCAGACACAGGCCGTAAACGACCGCCCCGACCGCCAAGTCCTCCCGCAAGCCAAACAGCGGCGGAATATACATCGCCAACGCAAGCAGGATCAGGATATACCAGATTTGTTTCAGCTTTTTTAGCATTTGCGCCGCCTCCTTTGCCCAGACAATATCATATTCCAAACAACATGTCAATACCGTATGTAAAAACGCCTACCTGCTATAGTCGATCACGATCACGTCGGTTATCACGTCATTCTTTGCCCGTATGAAGATATAGTCGTGGTGAAACTCGTATGTGCCCTGCAAATCCCGTATATCCAGCGGCTGGAACCGGTTTGCCGCGTTGTTCTGGTACGGTTCATAGACCGAGAGCCGCGCCGTGTCGGACGTTACCAAAGCTGCGTCCGAATAGTCGCCAAGCTCCATATTTACGATAACGCCCTCGTCGGACTCTCTCGTTTTGGAAATCCTGCCGAAATAAACCGTATCGGCTGCACGGGAATCGCTGCTTGAAAACTTCCAGTTCTGGCTGGCAGGGAATTTGATCAAATCGCCGAGCGTAGCCGTATTGGACGGCGCCTCTGTGCCCGGACTATAAATCACAAACAGGGTCCGAACCTGCCCGTTCGCGCGCGTATCAAACAGCAGCAGGTCGCCGCACGTAATCTGATTAAGGGCTGTCTTTACGCCGCCGACCTCAACATCTTCTAAAAGGAACAGCGGCTCCTCCGCCACAACGCTGCCGAACGTATAATAGAGCGCGTAGCCCCGTTCACCGTCCATAGAGGTCTGCGAAATGCTGACAACGCTGACCAGGTCTTCCGCCGTTTTCGGCGTCGCCGCAGGCGTTGCCGTTGGCGTTACGGTCGGCGTCGCGCTTGGTGTCGCTGTCGGCGTAGTACTCGGCGTTGCCGTTGGCGTTGTACTCGCCGTTGGCGTCGGGCTCGTTTCCGCCTCCATCTGCCGCTTTATCTCCCGCGCGCGGTCTAATAACACGACCGTCTCCGCACGCGTTACGCTGTCTCTCGGGCGCAACGTCCCGTCGTCGTAGCCCTGGATAAGCCCCAGCTCATATGCCCGCGCCAGCTGCCCGGCCAACTCCTGGTTGATATCTGCGCTGTCGCTGAATGCGCCGTCCAGTGCGCCGGCGTCCTGCGCCTCATCAGACGCGGGCAAAATATTAACCAACGCAGCCGCGATTTCCTCCCGTGTCGCATCCCGTTCCGGCGCATAGCTGCTTTCGTCCATTGTTTCGTCTAAAACATTCATAGCGACTGTATACCCGTCCGCCGAGAGTATGTACGGTGCGGCCCAGTAGTCATCTGCTACATCCTGGTAGGGGCTCGCTCCCTCGTCAAGCGGCAGCTCAAATGTAAGGGCAAACATCTTTGCAAACTCCGCCCGCGTTACCGCTTCGTCCGGCGCAAAGATACCGTCGCCCTTCCCTTCAATGATCCCTTCCTCGCTGAATGCTTCAATCGCGTCCCGCGCCCAGCCGTATTCCTCGCCCACGTCGGAAAATGCCGCCGCATATGCCGCCGCAGTAAGCGAAACCAGCATTGTCACGGTCAGCAGGATTGCTGTTACTTTTTTCATATGTATCACCTCTCTGTCAATTTAGACGCTAAAGCGCGCCTTGTGGTTCCCCTGCCCTATATCTTTACTTCAACACTTCCCCAATCAGGCGCAGCATGTTTCCTCCTGCAATCTTGGTAACCTGCTCCTCTGAATAATTGCGTGCAAGCAGTCGCTCCAGCAGCGTATGCACATCCTCTGCGCCGCGCAGGCCGGACGGCGTGTCCGATATCCCGTCAAAGTCGCCGCCGAGCCCCACATGGTCCTCACCGCCAAGCTCCATAAAGTGCTCAATGTGCCTCACGAGGTCGTCGACCGTCGTCGTACCTCTGCTTTTGATAAACTGCGGGCAGTAGTTCATCCCCACGACGCCGCCCGCCTCACACAGCGCCCGGAACTGTTTATCCGACAGGTTGCGCACATGCGGGCATATAGCCGCCGAATTGGAGTGGGAGGCCATAACCGGCGCACGGCTCGTTTCCAAAACATCCCAAAAGGCCTTTTCCGACGCATGGGAAACATCGACCAGCATGCCCAGCCGGTTCATCTCCACCACAAAAGTCTTTCCATACTCGGTCAGACCCGTGCGTGGGCGCTTCTCCCCCGCTCCGGTCGCAATACAATTGGTATTGTTCCACGTCAGCGTAACCGCCCGCACGCCCCGCTCATAGTAATTCCGGAGCTTGTCAAGGCTGTCGATGTAGTCTGCGCCTTCAATCGTAAGCAGGGCCGCCGTCTTTTCCTCCGCCCACGCCTGCATAACGCCGGCATAATCTATCACCGGCATAATCTGCTCCCGGTTTTCCTCCATTTCTGCTTCAAAATGGCCTATGATCTCGCCCGCCTTTTCTTCCTGTGCGGCTATGCCCTCCGCCGCATCTGCCCACACGGCAAAAAATTGCAGCCAATTCTGATAAAGCCGCATACGCGGCAGGTCAAGATGACCCTTGCTCCCCTTCAGGCTCGTCGGCTGATAAATCTGGCCCACCGTGTCGCAGTGCGCGTCCACAATCTGATACGGATACATCACAATTCCTCCTCAAAAGCGTTTTCCAGATAGATGATCTGCATAATTTCCACAGACTCTCCATCCATGCGGAAATATACCTCCGCCACGTCGAACCGGACTGCCGCCTCGATTTCCTGCTGCGCCAAAAACCGTTTGGCGGCCAAAATCAGCTTCCTCTGCTTTGCCGGCGTAACAGCCGCAGCGGGCGTGGCGAACACGCCGTTTTGCCGCGCTTTTACTTCCACAAATACAATGTATTCCCCCTCGCGCGCAATCATGTCGATCTCACCCTCGCGGCAGGTATAGTTTTCTGCCAGCACCTGCGCCCCGCGCTTTTGCAGGTCGGAGCTGACCGCCTGCTCGCAGAGCCGCCCGATCTGCCGTGTATTCATTTCACATACTCCTTTACGCCCTTAAAGGTTTTCCGGTGAATCGGGCACGGGCCGAATTGTTGGATCAGCTCCCGGTGGCGCGCCGTCCCATACGCCTTATGCTTTTCAAATTCATACTGCGGATACAGCTCCGCCATTTTTCGCATATAGCGGTCCCGGCTCACCTTTGCCAGTACGGACGCCGCCGCAATGGACAAAGACTGGTCGTCCCCGCCGACAATCGTTTGATACGAATAGCCGTCAAAGCCCTTCGCCCGGTTCCCATCGATCAGCAAATAATCCGGCTGCACCGGCAGTGCCTCCACCGCGCCGCGCATTGCCTCAAAGGTCGCTTCCAGGATATTGATTTCATCAATCCGCGCGCTGTCAACTGCAAAAATGCCGTATGCCACCGCCTTGTCCAAAATCACGTCATAGAGTTCCTCGCGCTTTTTCTCGCTCAGTTTCTTTGAGTCCCGCAGCCCGTCAATCCGGCATCCGCGCGGCAGTATGACCGCCGCCGCATAGACGCTTCCCGCAAGCGGGCCGCGCCCCGCCTCGTCTATCCCGGCAATCGCCGTATACCCCTGCTCCCAGAGCGCAGTCTCATAGAGCAGCATATCCTTTTCTTCCGTCTTTGCCATATTGTTACTTCCTCTCTCCCCGGTACGGACATACGCGCATACAAATCCCGCATACCGCACCGCGGCCAATGTGCTGAAAGCGTTCTTTCATATAATTGCTGCACGCCGCCGCGTCAATGATGTCGGCACGTTCCACGCCGTGCCGGTACAGCGTCCCCCGGAGCGCCATCGCCGGGCAGCTCGCTGCACAGCGTGTGCATCCCTTGCATACGTCCCGTTCCTCTTCTGTCTCCACGCAGTCGAGCGGCAGGTCGGTCAATATTGTACATAGCCGCACGCGCGGCCCGTACCGGTAGGACAGAAACAGTGCATTTTTCCCAATCGTGCCAAGCCCGGCCATGCGCGCCACCGCCTTATGGCTGATCAGCGCGCTGTACGGCCTTTCTGCAGACGGGATCGACTGCGACGCCGCTACCGGCAGATACCGGTAGCCGAGCGATTCGATCAAAAACCCAATGCGCAGCGCCGCCTGGTCGAGAAGCGCATTGACCGCCCGGTAATGCTGGAAATACGCAAACGTCGGCGCGCCGTCGATTTCATCGATCACATAGTCCGACAGCTTAACAACCAGGCTGATTGCGTTTGGAAGTTCCTGTGCGCGCACAGGGTCGATTTTCCTGATTTTTGCAAATCCGGCCTCGCTTATACCAATTTCCGACAGTCGGTCTTTTATAAGCGCATTGTACTGCTCCATCTGCACTTCCCCCCTATTGTATTG
>DVOF01000127.1 GCA_018713805.1 Candidatus Aphodoplasma excrementigallinarum
ATACCGGAC
Organism: Candidatus Aphodoplasma excrementigallinarum; assembly: GCA_018713805.1. GTDB lineage: Bacteria > Bacillota > Clostridia > UBA1381 > UMGS1253 > Aphodoplasma > Aphodoplasma excrementigallinarum. The sequence goes on from DVOF01000127.1 coordinate 10, forward strand.
GAAGCAGCGCGATATCATTTTAGAATATTTGCAGCAAAACACGGCGCGCCACCTCACGGTGGACGATGTGACGGACGCGCTCAAGCAGCGCGGCCTCTCGGTCGGCAAGACGACGGTCTACCGTTTTATGGACAAGCTGGCAGGCGAGGGCGCCGTTCGGAAGTATTTTATCTCCAATTCCAAAAGCGCATGCTACGAATATATTGACACGGCGGCGGCATGCAGGATGCACTACCATCTAAAATGTACGGCCTGCGGCGCGCTCCTGCACGTAGACTGTTCTTTGATGGACCAGGTCGCGGCGCACATGGACGATGAACACGGCTTTTTGATCGACAATACGCGGACGGTGCTGTACGGCCTGTGCGGCGAATGCCGCAAAAACGGAAAAAGCATATAACGGAGGGGATACCTATGTATAAAAAACTTTTCACGCTTGCGCTGTGCGTCAGCCTTGCGCTCGGCCTTACCGGGTGCGGCGCCGGACAGCAAAACGCGCACGATGATACGGGCAAATTGCAAGTTGTGACGACGCTGTTTCCCCAGTTCGACTTTGCACGGCAGGTGGCGGGCGATCTGGCGGGTGTGACGCTCCTGCTCCCGCCCGGGACGGAGGCGCATACGTACGAACCGTCGCCGGCCGATATTATCAATATCCAGAAATCCGATTTGTTCATCTATACGGGCAAGTATATGGAGAGCTGGGCGGAGGGGATTATCAGCAATCTTGACAGCACACAGACGCGGGTGCTCGACGTATCGGAGGGCATTACGCTCGTCGACAAAGCGGACGAACCCGGCCATTCGGAGGAAGGCGGCGAAGCGCACAACCACCAGTTTGACCCCCACATCTGGACGTCGCCGGCAAATGCAATCATTATGGTAGATAACATCCGTGGTGCGCTCTCCGCGGCCGACCCTGCCAACGCGCAGGCATACGAGCAGAACGCAGCGGCCTATATCGCCGAATTGCAGGAGATGGACAATGATTTCATGGAACTTGTTAATGCCGCGCCGCACAAAAAAATCATGTTTGGCGGACGCTTCGCCATGTATTACTTTGCCCAGCGCTACGGCCTGTCGTATACGTCGGCGTACGACTCCTGCTCGTCGGAAACGGAACCGGGCGCGCGGCTCGTAGCGCAGATTATTGACGAAATGAAAGCGGAACAGATCGGCGTGATTTATTATGAGGAGATGTCGAACCACGCGGTGGCGGATTCCATCGCCGCGGAAACCGGCGCAAAGGCGCTGCTCCTGCACTCGTGCCACAATGTGACAAAGGAGGAACTCGCCGGCGGTGCGACGTATCTTTCGCTCATGCGCCAAAACTATGAAAACTTGAAGGAAGGGCTGTACTGATGGAGATTTTGCGCTGTGAGGGGCTGTGCGTGTCGTATGACGCTGCGCCGGTAATACAAAACGCAAGCTTTACGGTCGACGCGGGCGACTATGTGCTCGTCGTCGGGGAAAACGGCTCGGGAAAATCAACGCTTGTAAAAACGATACTGGGGCTTGTGTCCCCTTCGTCCGGCAAGCTGACCTTTACCGGCGGGCTCACAAAAACGGAGATTGGCTATCTCGCCCAGCAGAGCGATACCAAGCGGGACTTCCCCGCCTCGGTGTTCGAGGTGGTGCTCTCGGGCTTTTGCGGGAAGCGGCCGCTTTTGCCCTTTTACACAAAGGAGCAGAAACGGCGCGCAGGCGAAGCTTTGTCCCGGCTCGGCATGGGCGCGTACAAAAAGCGGCCGTTTTCCACGTTGTCGGGCGGACAGCGCCAGCGCGTCCTGCTCGCCCGCGCGCTGTGCGCCACGCAAAAGCTAATCCTGTGCGACGAGCCGGCGGCCGGCCTTGACGCACGCGTGACCGCGCAGCTCTACGATGCAATCCGGCAGCTAAACTGCGACGGCATTACCGTCATCATGGTGACGCACGACCTGAGCGAGGCGCTCCCAGACGCAAACAAGGTAATCCATATGGGCCGGGAGCAGACCTGGTGTTTGAGCAAAGAGGAATACAAAAAAAGCGAGATGGCCCGCTCCCTGTTCGGGTCTTTGACAGAATCGGAATGAAAGGCGGTTGGAAATTGCCATGCTTGGTTTGCTTTCGGAAATGTTTTCCTACGGGTTCCTCACGCGCGCGTTCCTCGTCGGGACGCTCGTGTCGCTTGCCGCCGCCCTGCTCGGCGTGAGCCTTGTGCTCAAGCGCTATTCCATGATCGGGGACGGCCTGTCGCACGTGGGGTTCGGCGCGCTGTCGATCGCCTTTGCGCTCAACCTTGCGCCGCTGTACGTGTCCATCCCGGCGTGTGTGGTCGCGGCGTTTTTCCTGCTGAAAATCAGCGAAAACTCGAAAATCAAGGGTGACGCGGCAATCGCGCTGATCGCGAGCAGCAGCCTCGCCATCGGCGTCATTGCAACGTCGCTCTCCTCCGGTCTGAGCGTCGACGTATACGGCTATATGTTCGGCAGTATCCTCGCTATGCAGCAGAGCGACGTATACATCAGCGTCGCACTGTCCGTGGCTGTGCTGGCGGTTTACGTGCTCTGCTATAATAAAATCTTTGCAATCACATTCGACGCGGACTTTGCGCGCGCAACGGGGACGAAGGCCGGGTTTTATAACATGCTTTTGGCACTTTTGACCGCGCTGACGATCGTGGTCGGCATGCGCATCATGGGTACCATGCTGATCTCCAGCCTGATCATCTTTCCTGCGCTTTCCGCCATGCGCGTGCTGCGCAGCTTTAAAGGCGTCATCATCTGCTCGGGCATAATCTCTATCGTCTGCTTTTTCCTGGGCATGGTCTTTTCCTATGTGTTTTCCATCCCCACGGGTGCGAGCGTCGTCGTTGTAAACCTTGCTGTGTTTTTGATTTTTTATGTAATCGGGAAACTATTGAAACGGTAACGGAAAGGAGGAACAATATGCGGCACGAACACTCGGCCGGCGCAGTCCTTTACACGCTGCGCGGCACAATCCCCTACTATGTAGTCGTGGTCGAACGGGCCGGCCATTGCGGGCTGCCGAAGGGACATCTGGAAGCAGGCGAAACCGAACAGGAGGCCGCACTGCGGGAAATCTGGGAAGAAACCGGAATCCAAGCCACGATTTTGAGCGGAGCGCGTTACAGCGATGAATACCGCATGGCGAATGGTACGGTTAAGCATATTACCTATTTTATCGCTTCCTTTTCTGCGCAAACACCATCCAACGTTCTCTCCGAGGTGCGGGAGGTCAAACTGCTCCCCTACGAGGAGGCCCGCGATTCCCTGACGCATAAGAGTACAAAACGCATTCTCTCCCAGGCAAACGAATGGATCACAGAACATCAAAGATAAAGCGGACGCCGCCCACTTTGGCGGCGTTTTTTATGCTGTTTTATGGCTGAAATATTTTTAAAACGACGCACAACGCGACGCAGAACGCATATGATATAACAGAGTATTGCCAAACACTCTAAATTTCATAAAGGAGGTCATATCATGCATGACAAAATTGTTGCAGGGCCGATCGGCGACTGCAATAGCGCGGAAGCGCGCGATTTCCGCGAAGCAGTATGCATACATACCGACAAAATATACGACCAGTGCCGTGATAAGGACTGTCTGACTGACCTGCGCGTTTACCTGACGCCGTGCGGTCAGGAGCTCGTAAACCGTTCCATCAATGTTAAAATCCGCAAGGCGGAAATCATCTGGGTTTATTCTGACATCGAAGCGGTACCGTTTAACCGCGGCTTCTACAGCGTAGACCTAAAATACTTCTTCAAGATCACGCTGGACGTATTCACAGGCGTTGGCAAGCCGTGCAAGACCGAGGGCCTGGCAACCTTTGATAAAAAGGTTATCCTGTTCGGTTCCGAGGGCAATGCAAAGGTATTCTCCTCGAGCTACCGCGGCGGCGGTATCGACCCGCAGGATTGGCAGAAGACGAACATGCCGAAGGCGATCATCGAGGTTGTAGAGCCGATTGCGCTGTCCTGCAAGGTTGTAGAGCCGAACGACAGCTGCTGCTGTTGCTGTGACGAAACCGATCTAAGCTCCATCCCGGCCGACGTTTGCAGCATATTTGAAGACAATCTGGTCAGCAGCGGGGACGACAAGCGCGTATTCGTTACGATCGGCGTATTCTCGATCGTAAAGCTGGAGAGAAGCGTCCAGCTCCTGATCCCGGCGTACGACTTCTGCGTACCGAACAAAGACTGCGTAACCGCCACAGACGAGAATCCGTGCGACTTGTTCGAACGCATCGAGTTCCCTGTTGACGAGTTCTTCCCGCCGGCGGCGTTCGACTGCGACAGCACTCCAAGCTGCGGCTGTGGCTGCGACGACTAAGCATTCAGCATCTAAGATAAAAGGTACGGCGGCGCCGTACCTTTTTGCGTTATAAAACAAATTCCATCTGGCAGTCGCACGGCTCCGCCGCCGAAAGCGCAGCGTCGTATTCCTCCGCTTCCACACAGCCGGCCGCATGGTAAAACGCCTGCGTTTCCTCGGCGGAATGCGCCGATATATACAGTTTTTCCGCACCCTTGCCGCGTGCGAATGCGCAGGCACGCGCAAACAGCGCCTTCCCTATTCCGCGGCCGCGCTCGCCGCAGGACACATGGAGCGACGAAAGCTGCAAATACTGCCCCCGGCTGCCCAGCCGCCTGCCTTCCACGGAGGCAAACCCGATCAGCCGCTGCCCGCAAAACGCTCCAACTACCGCGCCGCCTGTGTCGGCAGTGCGCCGCAGACATTCGACCAAAAACGTATACTCCTTCTCTCCCCAATCATCAATAAACGCGATGTCTTTTAAGACCCATTCCCCGTCCACCTTGCGCCAGCACCGCGTCACCTTTTGATACCGCTCAAACCCGTCGAACAGCCGGCGGGTGATTTCCTTTTTTTCTATCTCTCTGTATATGATTTGTTCCATTTTATGTTCCTCCGTTTACCGTTTTCCCGTCCAGTAT
>DVOF01000128.1 GCA_018713805.1 Candidatus Aphodoplasma excrementigallinarum
AAGTTAGGGTGAAAACTATAACGCTCGGGGCGGCGGAACCACATAATATTGATTATGTTGTAAGATCGAGGTGCAGAATATCAACCTTCACAATGTCCGGGACGTTAAATCCACAACTACATTGTTTGAAAGAGGTTTTGCGCCTTTTTTGATGTGATTGTGTAACAACAGGGCGTTTTAAAGCAAATAAAAAAAGAATTATGAAATGAGGAATCGATCGATGAAAAGGCTAATCGCATTAATTTTGGTTGCAGCAATGGCAGCCGCGGGCATGCTTCCCGTCATTGCCGAGGAACAGCCGGGTGTAAGGATTGTGCTTGAGGACGTGACGGCGACGGACACGACGACCCTGGCGTGGGAAGCAAAAATCAAGGTGAGTGTGGAAGGCGTGACAGGTGGCGTTTCTGTCGCACAGCTCAACATGGCGTTTGAAGGGGACTTACAGTACAAATCCATTACATATTTGACCGGCAGCAACAACCCGGCGGAGGGCTGTGCGCTCATATCGCCAAATGCAGCGGTTGCAAATGCCCAAAAAAGGGTAATGCCCAGCATAATCAGCATGAAAACGCCGCTTCCCTTCAGCGGGAAAACGGAGCTGTTTATCCTGACGTTTTCAGGGGAGGCGGGCGGAGCGGTGACGCTACGGCTCAATGATTTGAGCAATTCGTATTTCACGGTGGACGGGGAAGACATTGCGCCGTCCGAGACTAGCGAAATCGCAGGCGTAACGGCGAGCAGCTCCGGAAACACAGGCAAGGAGGCAACGGTAAAAGTAACGCTGGACAAGGTGGCGGATTTTGCGGCGGCAACTGAAAACGGCGAGTATGCCTCCAGCGGACTGGAGCTGAAAATCACCGGGGAAAACGGCTATGAAATCTATACCGTGCTGAACAATGTTCCGATTACGAAGGGCGGCCACCGCGACGCCAGCGTAACGATACCGACCTTTACCATATCCAACACAGTCGTCGACGGGGCGCCCTATACGGTGGAGCTTTCCGGCATTGGGTATGTTCCCTATAAGGCGACCGGCGTGCTGTTCGATGAGCCTCTTAAAATCAGCACCGATGAGTTTATCCCGGGGGACGTCAACGGTGACGGCAAGGTTGACGCTGTGGACAAACAGTTATGCCAGGCTGCTGTGGACGACCCGGCAAACGCAACCGACGCGACTGACTTTAACCGTGACGGCAGGACGGATAAATATGATATGCAGGTGTTTGACGGGATTGCGGATGAAACCGCCGTTCCGGCAAAGATGTCGCCTCCCACAGTCACGGGCGGGAATGGCCGCATTACGGTCACGTGGGTAAAACCGGACGACGAAACGGTCACCGGCTACACCATCCGGTACGGGACAAGCGCGTCCAACCTGGCGCAGACAAAGGAAATCACAAGCGCGTCCAGCACGAGCGATACCATAACCGGCCTTTCGGCAGGGGCGACGTACTATGTTTCCATCGCGGCAAAGAATCAAGCCGGCGCGGGTGCGTTTTCCGACGTTGCGAGCGGTACGACAAATACAAATACAGGCGGTACAGGTGGTCCGGGCGGCAGCATTGGCGGCCCGGGCGGAAACACCGGAAGCCCGGGCAACCCGGGGACATCCGGCAACACAGGCGGCCCGGGAAATACCGGGAATCCCAGCGGTACAGACAACCCTGGCAGCGGGACGCCAACTCCGCCCCCGAGTGGCGAAACCTTTACCGACCTCGCAAACTATGATTGGGCAAAGGACGCCATCTATCTGTTAAAGGACAGGGGGATCATCAGCGGCGTAAGCGATACGGAATATGCCCCGGGCGAGCAGATCAAGCGCGGCGACTTCATCTTGATTTTGACGCGGATGCTGGACATCAACAACGCGTTTACAGAAAACTTTGCCGACGTACCGGAGGGCAGCTATTACTACCAGGCGATCGGCTCGGCAAAGGCGGCGGGCGTCGCAATGGGCGACGGCGGCAACTTTATGCCCGACGACAGTATTACGAGACAGGATTTGATCACGCTGGCCTACCGCGCATTTTTAGAACGGGGCTATATTGCCGAAACAACGGACCTATCCGCATTAGACGTGTTTGCAGATCGGGACGCTATATCCGACTACGCCAAAACGGCCATGGCGTCTATGGTGTCGAGCGGGATCATCCAGGGCAGCGACGGTTACGTCAATCCGCTGGACAACGCTACGCGCGCCGAAGTTGCGGTCATGTGCGCAGGGCTGCTTGATCTGATGCAGTAATTTTTTAGGGATAATTACCCGGCGCAGCCGGATAATTATAGGCATTTTTCGGGATGACTCGTGCTTTGACAGGCTAAACAGTCCAAAAAAGGGGGCGGGAGCGACGGACAAAGATGAAAAGCACAAAAATGCACAAAATGTAAAATTTAGAAAGGGGACTATGGTATGAGAACCAAGAAATTATTGTCTGTCTTGATGGCAGGCATACTGGTACTCAGCAGCATGGGATTTACTGCCTTTGCGGAAGCGGGCACGATTCCTGTAGAAACTTTGGAAGACCTGAAGGCGGCACTTGACGCGGAAGCGGGGAGCACGGTAACGGTTATCGGCGACATCGCGCTCGACGGCCCGATTACCTTTGCCAATCCGATCATCTTTGAGATTGCAGAGGGCAGTACGCTGAGCTATACGTCGGATACAAACAGCCAGCTTTATCTGGTAACCTTGCAGGGCGGGTCGACATTTAACCTCGCAGAGGGCGCGCAGGTCGTTATGAACGGCGACGAAGGCACACAGGATGCCAACCGGGACTGGCGCGCGGTTTATTCAAACGGCGATCTGGTTTGCGACACTTTGGCCGGGAGCATCACGATCAATCATGCACGGGGCAGAGCGCTGTATGCAAACAACGACTTGACGATCGGCGATATGGCGGCGGATATCCTCATGAACAACCCAAATGGGGTGAACCGGTATATGTACGGCATTGTTTCGTATGGCGGCAATATCACCATGGACACGTTATCGGGCAGCGTTAAAACCGTGTTTGGCGGCGGCAACAACGGCTATGCGATTGCGGCGCAGGCCGGTTCTGTTACCATTAACGGCGATATTACGGGTACGGTTGAGACGCAGCTTGGCACGTCTCACGCGGGGATTGCCATCTATGCGGCAAACAGCGTAACTGTAACGGGCGACATTTCCGGCAGCGTTTACGCAAGAGGCGGCTCCGGCTCGGGCTATGCCATTTATGCAGGCACCGGCGACGTCGCGGTTGCAAGCATTTCGGGCACGGTCGCAGGCGACTGCTACAACGAAATCATGGAAAATTCACAGACCGGCGCTTCCGCCATTTATGCGGGTGGGAGCATCTATGGCAGCAACGACGGCGGCTATACGCCGATTAACCTGACGGGCACGCTTTCAAGTAAAGTGGGAAGAAGCGACGCTTATACCGTAAATGCCGGCGGCAGCGTGTATATCCATATTGCCGGCGAAGGCAAAATACTGGCACAGTCTTCTTACGGTGCTGATTTCCAGGGCCTTGAGCCCGGTTATGAGCCGATGACAAATAACTGGGGCGGCGTAGCGGCAGGCGTTATCGGGAACGATATTCACGTTACGGGCAACAACGGCGCAATTACGGTAGTTTCGGAATCTGAAACCGGGACGCCGGTCGGCTCTTCTGCGCTCGTGGAGAGCACGACCCGCGAGAACATAAACGCTGTAAGCAGTTTGCTATACAATGTTGCGCGCGGCGATACGGAAGCGGCAAAAAAAATCGCAGCGACAATGACAGACGAGCAGAAGGGCCTGATCACGGATTTTGAGGAAATAGAGGAAGGGCTTACTTCTATCCGTGTTACGGATGCGGCCTCTTTGGCACAGGCGCTTTTGGATGCAGAATCCGGCGCTGTTATCGTGCTGCAGGCGGGCGAGTATGACATGAGTGCGGCTGCGGCGGACAGCGTACTGTATGTGAGAAAACCGGTTACAATCCGCAGCGAGGGCGACGTTATATTCAAGGGCTCTGCCCGCATTGAGTCCAGCGACGTTACAATCGAAGGGCTGAAATTCACCAACCCGGTTATTATCCCTTACGGCGACGTGGAACCTATTTGTATCGATATCAACACAGGAAGCTATGACAATATTGCAATCCGCGGCTGCACATTTGAAACGGAGCAGTACGCTGCTTCGACCGGCAAGCGCTACAAAGGGATTGTTACTTCCAGCTCCGGTACGTACAACGGCTTTACGGTAGACGGCTGCACATTTATTAACCTCGAAACGGCAATCACCATCAACCAGGGAGCTTCCGGCGTTATCGTTTCGGACAATGAAATGACGGGGACAGGCTCGATCTTCAACAAGGCTTCATTCCTGAAAACGCATGGGACAGAAGGCCTTACTGTTACTGGTAATACAGTAGACAACGCGAATATCTATCTCCGTCCTGATTTTGGCGGCAATGCCGGCAGCGGCGTTGTCATTGCCGAAAACAAACTGACCGGGCTTTCCATCATAATGGATAATGAGCAGCCGGCGGTCAGCGATACGGTTGATATCAGCCGGAATTACTGGGGCAAGACCCCGTCCGTTGACAGCGTTGTAAGCGGTGCTGGCAGCGACAGCGTGCAGGTAGAGCTTAACAGCTATTATGAAGACGAAAGCATGAATGAGCTGACGGCGATAGATGTAGCGTCTTTGGATGCGGCGCTGGCGGCGGCGAAAGACGGGGATGTCATCAACGTACCAGCAGGGACCTACCCGGATAATATCACGATTGATAAAGCCATCACCTTAAAGGGCAGCGAGGACGCTGTATTTGCAGGCATCATCACGGTGAGTGCCGACGGCGCGGCTTTGGAAGGTATCAACCTCCGCTATGAAGGCTCGTGTGACGCCATTCCGTACGGCAATGTTTTGATCCATGCAAATAACGTAACCGTTACGGATTGCTCCTTCTACGCAAAATACGACGAAAGCCAAAGATTGGGCAGGGAGTTTGGTATGGTTCGCAGCACGGACAATTACACCGGCGTGGTATTTGACGGCTGCAGCTTCGAAACCAATACCATGGGCATCTTCCCGATGGCGAACTCCGGTGAGATCAAGGATTGTACGTTTAAGCCGATAGAAGGCTTCGACATTTGCCTTGCTATCAACGGGACAAATATGGCGGACGTTTCGCTTACAGGGAATGTTTTTGAAGGCATGCCGCTCCTTACCAATTCTGCAACGATCGAGAACAATCAGTTCCTGAATTATACGGGGGCCATTTTCCAGGGGCAGTCGTACCTGCCGGAGGATATGACCTTTGACGTAACGGGCAACTACTGGGGCAGTGCGAACCCCGACTTTGACACCATTTGGGGCACGGATAAGGTTGTTGCAGAGTATTATTATGCAAATGTAGACGATGAAGGCAATTTGACTGATATCGTATACATAGAGGACGACCCTGCGGCGGTGGAAAAAGAGATTGTATTCGAGCAGATCGACGGCGGTAACACATTCAATATGTACCTGCAAGGGTCGACGGGCGACGGCGACCTGGCGCAGATCGTTGACCTTGTTTCGGTAGACATGCTGATTTCGCTTACGGGCACGTTTGATTACAGCTTTGTCCCGGCTGACGACGAATGGACCTATGAAAGATATGACAACGAGCTGCTCATCTATGAAAAAGGCAAGCTGGACGGCGAGGCTGATTTAAGCGGGCAGAAGATCCATCTGGGCATACTGACGCTGGAAGGCTACGGCGCAGGGACGATCAGTGCTTCGGCAGCACGGGAAAACTCCGTTATGCAGAGAGGCGAGGAAGGGAACGACCCCAACCTTGCAATCCACTCCGAGCTTGCTGCGGGCGAGGCACTCGCGTTTACGTTGAGCAGGCCGACGCAGAACCTGACGATCAACATTACGTTCCCGAACAGTGTGGAAGAAAATGTTGCGGCGTATCAGCAGATGAGCGTGACGATTTCCGGCGGGGATTTGGCGGACGACCTCGTATACACGCTCGGGTCTGACGATGTGGCGATGGCAGACGGACAGTATACGATCACGGTTGCGGACACGCTGACGCAGAACACGTCCTACAATGTAACCGTAGAGGGCCTTGGCTACAGGACAGCGCGCTACAGTGTGAACATGGGTGAAGAGGATAAGACACTTAACTTCTGGAACAGCGTCAAGGGCGTAGCCGAGGAGGTAGAAACAGGGAAGGAAACCAGCAAGGAAACGGTTACCTTCCTTGCCGGCGACATCGTGAAGGACAGCCAAATCAACCTGTACGACCTGTCGGCGGTTGTGTCGTATTTTGGCACGATCGACCTTTCGGAGACGAACCATCCGGAATATGCAAAATATGACTTAAACCGCGACGGGAAAATCGACTCCAAAGACGTGGCATACGTGCTCGTTTCCTGGGGGAAATAAGCAAAACACAGAGGCGCGGAGTAGCGCTCCGCCCTTCTGCAAAGCAGATAAACGGGTTTGTCTGCTTTGCAGAAGGAAGATTGTTTTGGATGCTTCATATATTATTTTGAAAGGCGGAATATCGTTATGCAGAGCAAAAGAGCACTGTCACTTTTGTTGAGTTTGATTATGCTGATTACTATGCTGCCGGTGCAGGTGGGGCTTGCAGCGGACGGCGAGAAGGGGCACCGCCTGGTGTACGTCCATGCAGGCGGCGAAAAAGTGCAGGAAACCGTAGACGTCAGCACGGTGTACCGGGATGAAACGGCAAATGTGTATTTAGCAGTGGATGACCCGAACAAAAGCGAGATTGCCGGCGGCGCCTATACGGAGCCGCAGTATAACATGAACGGATATACGGTCACGTTTTACTTTGACCCGGCGTTTTTTGACTACGAAAACGCCGACCGTCCCATCGACTATACAGTCCCGACGGACGGCGCGGGTGAGTCGGGCGCCGTCCAGGTCGGACCGGATGGGGAGCCGGTCACAGAGGCGGAGGTCGGGTATTATATCCATCGTTATGGCAGCGGCACAGCGACGGTAAACGGCAAGGAGTATAAAACGGCCTATGCGACGATCCTGTTTAGCGGGAATTACCTGCCCGAAAAGCAGGCGGACGAGCTTTGGTACAATTTGTGCCGTTTGCCGCTCAAACCGCTCAAAACAGGACGGACGGAGGTGTTTATCGCCGTCGATTCGGTCGGCGAGGATGAAATAAACCATCAGTACGACCTGGAGCTTCTGGCAAAGAATACGCCCGATGCGGAGGAAGACTATTCCCCGACCTTCACATACGACGTAAGAAACGGCGGGTACCATACCATTGTGATCGAAGACAAGTCAAGGCCGGCTGCTCCGGCAGCAAGCCCGGTTGCCGGCAGCTATACGGAGACGCAGTACGTTTCCCTTTCGGTCGGCGAGCCGGGGTGCGAGATCTATTATTCGCTTGATGGGGAAAGCTTTATAAAATTTGACCCGCAAACCCCCATCGAGGTCGGGCATACCACGACCATCACCTGCTACGCAGAACGGGCTTCCGACGGCAAGAGGAGCAACACGGTAAGCTATACATATGAAATCCTCCCGTCCCCGCCGGTCCTGTTTGATGCAGAGCACAACCCCATTCCAAATACATATCAAAGCGACGCGCCCTTCCGCGTTTACGTCTCCGACCAAAATACGTTCGGGGATATTTCCGACGGGAGCGAGGTCTATTATACCTTTTCCCAGAGCCTTGACGCAGAAAACCCGGAAATCATCGAGGGGGCAGGCGACCCGGAAACACAGTGGGTAAAGGTCCCGAAGCCGGCGGAGTACCAGTATATCGACATTCGTGAAACGTGCGTTGTCCGGCTGGTCACGCAAAAGGGCGGATCCTTCAGCGAGGCCGCGTGGTACCAGTTCGGTATCAGGCCGGCAGATGTCACAGCCACGCCGGGCAGCGGCGTATACGGCCAGAAAACGGACGTTGTGCTGACAACGCAGACGGTGGGCGCGGAAATCTATTACACCTTAGACGGCAGCGACCCGCGGGGGAGCGGCGGTATCCTGTATACCGGCACACCGCTGCCGCTGTATAAGGACACGACGCTTCGCGCGGCGGCGAAATACGCCGGCGTATACAGCAATGTGACGTCTTATTACTATATGTTCGATACGGTTGACGACTACGGCGTGGACGCCTTTTACCCATCGGGCGTGTATGAGGACAGCGTGCAGGTAACATTGCTTGCGCAGAACCCGGACTACACGGTTTACTATTCGCTGGACGGCGGCGCGACCTTTACGCCGTATGCGACAGGCGAAATATTGACGTTTACCGAGGACACGGACCTGGTCGCCTATGCGCAGGGCGGCAATGGCGGCAGGGGGGAGCAGTACCGCTTTACGTATCGAATCAAGCCGGCACCGCCTGCGTTTGCACCGGAGGCTACGCAGTTTACAAACACCGGCAAGGTAACAGTTTACCGCACGCAGACAGACGACAGCTACGCGCTGTTTTACACCACCGACGGCTCCGACCCAATTACCAATGGGATACAGGCGGACGGTGACTATGCCGAAGTTGATATCACAGACTATACGGTCATTTCCGCCGTTACGGTAAAGGACGGCGCGTATTCCAGCGTCGTCGCGCATTCCTACGACATTGTTGCCACGAAGCCGGCAAGGCCGCTGGCAACGCTTACGCCGGGGGTTTACACCATCACGCCCGAGGGCGGGCCGTATACGACGCAGTTTATGCCGGTTCCCAATGGGACAAAAATTTATTATACCATCAGCCATGACGGCGAAGCGCTTGCCGACCCTGTCCCCGGGGCGGAGGGGACCGTGGAATACGTCCCCGGCGACGAGGTTGCCGTTCGCGGCAGGACGACAATTAAAGCGGTGGCGGTCAACGCGTTCAACGCCAGAGGCGACATCGGGATTTTTGACTATACCGTCGTCCCGCAGGCGCCTTCCGCGCCGCCGTCGGCAACCGTTTCGGGCGGGCTCCCCGTTGTCCCAGTTACGGCCGTTACGGGAAGTACGATAATTTACGACGTAAACGGGGTGGAAAATACCTTTGTGCTGGAGGACAGGACCGTGTTCTACATCGACACGGCGACCGGTAACGCGTACAAAGACAAGGCCTGCACCGAGCTTTTGGGGACGGACAGCGGGCAGACGCTGGACGCACCCGCTACGCTCGCGATAAAGGCGGTGCTTGACGGTGTGGAAAGCGCGCAGAACCAGTTCCGGTATGACGTGTCGGACGACCCGGCAAGCATCTCCGCCCCATATGCGGACAAGGCCTCGGGGACGTACGGGCAGATCGCGGTGGATGCGGAGAACCACCTGCTGGTCGTATACCTTTATCATATCGACGAGGGCGCAGAGATCGAGTACATGACCAACAATGACGGCGTGTGGAACGAGTATGACGGAAACGGCGTAAAACTGCGCGACGACGCCGTATTGCAGGTCAGAGCGGTCAAAAACGGGAACTACAGCGGGGTGGGAAGCTACATCTATACCTTTGAGCCGCTTGCGCCCGTCATCACGCTCGCGTCCGGTACGTACAGCGAGGCGCAGTATGCCAGGATAAACCTCGACAGCCGTGCCCCGTCCGACCGGGAATACACAATCCTATACCGCAGGAACGGCGATAAAGACGATGTACGTTACACAGGCGCGGATATCCTTGTTGCGCACACCATGTCGCTGAAGGCCTATGTCATTGACGAACAGAGCGGGAAAATCAGCAAAAATGCAATCAACTCCTATATCATCGACGCCTCCACGGCAAGCGGGAGCGTATATGTCGGCTACCCGTACGACCAGGGCACGCGCTACAGCGCAGATGTTATTGTGACGGCTCCGTATTCGGAGGGAATCAAGCTGCTGACCGCGAACCAAAACGCCGTAATCCACTATTACTACACGTACACAACCGAAGATGGGAAATCGGTGACAAGCAATAATATGATCTATGATAATGCGCCGGTTATCCCGTCGCCGTTTATGACCGGACTGCGGATAACGGCATGGCTGACTGATAGAGACGGCGTGGAGATTGAAGGCAGCAGGAAGACCTTCCCCTTTGAATTTGTAAAATTAAAGGTGCCGGAGCCATCGTTGGAGGAAACGGGGGAGATTGAATTTTCCTCCGGCACCAAGTATACGCTGATAAACGATTACCCGGACGATGAAACAGTCATATTGTATTACACGTTGGACGGCAGCGACCCCGCAGACGAAAGCAATGCAAACAGGAAAGCATACGCCGGCGAGGAACTCACAATCACGGGCGCGACTACCATTAAAACGGTGTACTTCAGCGCTTGCGGGGTATGCGCAAACTGTAAGGACGGTAACTTTTCCGCGTGCCTGGACGGCGTTTACGGCAATACCGGCGAGTTCAGGTACACAGTCCCGAGGCGCACAGGCGGCACCGGTGGCACGGGCACGAGGCCGCCGGTCGACAACACGTGCAAATACACCGTGGATATCTTTGGCAACGAGCATCCGACGCATATCGGCTATATCAGCGGCTACCCGGACGGCAGCGTGCAGGCCGACGGGCCTATCACCCGCGAAGAAATTGCGGCAGTCCTGTACCGTGTCAAGAATAAAACCTATGACGAGCCTGTCCCCACGACCGGTGACGTATTTCTTGACGTCGGGATAGGGCGCTGGTCTGTTTCCGAAATCGAATATCTGGCGCATTACGGCATCATCAGCGGTTATCCGGACGGGGAATACAAGCCGGAGAGGAACCTGACCAGGGCGGAATTTGCGGCGCTGATCCGCCGTTTCGCAAAGCTTGAAGATACGGAAACGGAAAACGTCTTTCCAGATGTCGACGAGGGCCTTTGGGCATACGGCGACATTATGGCAATCAGTAAAGCGGGGCTGATAGAGGGGTATGAGGACGGCACGTTCCGCCCGGAAAACGAAATCACCCGCGCCGAGGTTATGACGATCATTAACAAAATGCTGGGACGGAACCCGTCTGAGCCGTATGTGAAAACCCTGGACTTTACCCCATACACCGACCTTGAGAAAAATCAGTGGTATTATGTCACGGTGCTCGAGGCAACCATTACGCATAATTATTATCTTGATGACGATGGCGTAGAGATCGAATGGGAAGATTATAA
>DVOF01000129.1 GCA_018713805.1 Candidatus Aphodoplasma excrementigallinarum
CACGTATGCCGGCGCGCACCGCTATCTTGCGGTCGCTTCATGGGTGCTGTCCGCGCTCAGCGCATTTATCGCCCTTGTGCCCTTCTGGTATATCTGGAGGATACTCCAGGAGGTGCTCGCGGTCGCGCCCGATTTCACGCAGGCACAAAATCTTGTACATAACGGCTCTATGGCGGTCGTATATTCGATTTTGGCTGTACTGGTCTACATTGCGGCGCTCTTATGCTCCCACCTTGCCGCCTTTCGCGTACAGACCAACCTGCGCATACAGGCCATGGAGCACATTGTGACGCTGCCGCTCGGTTTTGTCGAAAGCTTTGGCAGCGGACGGCTGCGGAAAATTGTCAACGAGTCCAGCGCCGCAACGGAAACCTATCTGGCCCATCAGCTCCCGGATAAGGCAAACGCAATCGCCACGCCGGTCGGCCTGCTGATCCTGCTGTTCGCCTTTGACTGGCGGCTCGGGCTTTTCAGCCTGGCGCCCGTTTTACTGGGGTTTCTGATCATGATGCGGATGACCGGGGAAAAAATGCGCCAGAAAATGACCGAATACCAAAACGCCTTAGACGACATGTCAAATGAGGCGGTGGAGTATGTGCGCGGTATCCCGGTCGTAAAGACGTTCGGGCAGACGATCTTTTCCTTTAAACGCTTCAAGTCGTCGATCGACCGCTACGGCAAGTGGGTCATCGCCTATACAAAGGAGCTGCGGACGCCCATGCTGTTCTACACGGCGGCAATCAACAGCGTATTTGTGTTTTTGATTGCGGCAGCGTTCCTGTTTACGCAGGACGGCGTTACAAGCGCCTTCCTCCTCAACCTTCTGTTCTACATCATCATAACGCCGATTATCTCCGTTACGCTGACAAAAATCATGTTCCAGAGCGAAAATGCCATGATCGTAGACGACGCGCTTGCCCGCATCGACAGCGTGATGGACTTGGAGCCGCTCCCGCAACCTGTTTCGCCGAAGCATCCAGCGGACGCTTCGGTCGAGCTGCAAGACGTCAGCTACAGCTACGACGGCGAGAAAAACGCGCTCGAACACGTGTCGCTGCGGATACCTGCCGGACAGACGGCCGCCTTTGTCGGGCCGTCCGGCGGCGGAAAAACAACGCTCGCAAACATCATCTCGCGCTTTTTTGACCCGCAGCAGGGCAGCGTGCTGGTCGGCGGCGTCGATGTAAAAGACATCGGGAAGGCGGAACTGATGAATCAGATTTCGTTTGTATTCCAAAACAGCAGGCTGACCAAGGCTTCCATCCTCGACAATGTCCGTATGGGACGGCCGCAGGCGAGCCGTGAGGAGGCACTGACCGCGCTGAAAGAGGCGCAGTGCATGGATATCATTGAAAAGCTCCCCCAGGGCGTAGACACCGTAATCGGGACGAAGGGCGTTTACCTGTCCGGCGGCGAGCAGCAGCGGATTGCGATTGCACGCGTCCTGCTCAAAAACTCGCCCATCATTATCCTCGACGAGGCGACCGCGTTTGCCGACCCGGACAACGAAAGCCGCGTCCAGTCGGCCTTCTCCAAGCTGGCGCAGGGACGCACCATCATCATGATTGCGCACCGGCTCTCTACCGTCGTCAACGCCGGCCGGATATTTGTACTCAAAGACGGGCGCATTACCGAGCAGGGCACGCATAAGGAGCTGATTGCACAAAACGGCCTGTACAGCTCCATGTGGAGAGACTACCAGACCTCGGTAAATTGGAAAGTGGAAAAGGAGGGGGCTGCACGATGATTGAGCGGTTACAGAAAAAATATGCCCTGTCGCGGCAGGGCGCGATTGATTTGATCAAGGGCTGCATTGCCTGCATATTGCAAAACATTGCGCTGATGTTCCCGGTCGGGCTTCTCTACTATCTGGTGGGCGACTTCCTCAACGGGACGATGTCGAATGCAAGGCTGCCGTTTTACATTGTGGGCTGCGCCATCTGCATTGGGCTGATCTTTTTGACGGCGTGGTTCCAGTACAACGCCACATACTTTGCCACCTATACGGAAAGCGGCATCCGCCGCGTTTCTCTGGCGGAAAAGCTGCGCAAGCTCCCCCTGTCCTATTTTGGGAAAAAGGACCTTGCCGACCTGACGAGTACGATCATGGCGGACTGTACCTTTTTGGAGCAGGCTTTTTCACACTTTATCCCGGAACTGATCGGCTCTATGATTTCGACGCTCCTGATCGCTGTCGGCCTGTTCGTGTTTGACTGGAGAATGGCGCTTGCAGCGTTATGGGTGCTGCCGGTCTCGTTTGCCATCGTCGGCCTGTCC
Source organism: Candidatus Aphodoplasma excrementigallinarum (assembly GCA_018713805.1). Lineage (GTDB taxonomy): Bacteria > Bacillota > Clostridia > UBA1381 > UMGS1253 > Aphodoplasma > Aphodoplasma excrementigallinarum. The sequence continues at coordinate 2,278 of DVOF01000129.1, forward strand.
GCCAAGGTGCAGGAACGGCTCAACGCCCGCCAGATGGATGCAAAGATGGCCTGTGCCGACGGAATCCAGGAATGCATTGAAACTGTCCGTGACCTGAAGGCGAACAATGCGGAAAAGGGCTATCTAAAAGGCCTTATCCAAAAAATCCGCGCCGTGGAAAAGCGCGCCATCATCTCAGAGCTTGGAACGGCTGTCTTCGTCGTTTCCGCCACACTCGTTTTAAAGCTCGGCATCGTGACCGTGGCGCTGGTTGGCTCGGTGTTGCTGATCGACGGCTCGCTCGACGTATTGACGTTCTTTCTGTTCCTGCTTGTCGTGTCGAGGCTGTACGACCCGCTGCAAAGTGCACTCCAGAACCTCGCCGCCGTGATATCCACCCGGACAAATATCGGGCGGATGAACGAAATTTTTGACCATCCCGTGCAGGAGGGCGCTACGGCCCTTACCAACCAGGGGTGCGACATTGTCTTCGACCACGTTGGCTTCGCCTATAACAGCGGGGAAACCGTGTTAAAAGACGTATCGTTTACGGCAAAGCAGGGCGAGGTGACGGCTCTTGTCGGCCCGTCCGGCGGCGGCAAGACGACGGCCTCCCGGCTGGCCTCCCGTTTTTGGGACGCAGACAGCGGGCGGATAACCGTCGGCGGAATGGATATTTCCAAAATTGACCCGGAAACGCTCCTCTCCCTCTATTCAATTGTTTTTCAGGATGTTACACTGTTCAATAATACCATTATGGAAAACATCCGCATTGGGAGAAAAGACGCCACAGACGAGGAGGTGATTGCGGCGGCAAAGCTGGCAAACTGTGAAGGCTTTGCTAACAAGCTGCCGGAAAAATGGAACACGCTGATTGGGGAAAACGGCTGCACGCTGTCCGGCGGGGAACGCCAGCGAATTTCCATTGCACGGGCATTTTTGAAAAATGCGCCAATCATCCTGCTTGACGAGGCAACCGCCTCGCTCGACGTTGAGAATGAAAGCCTGATCCAGAGTGCGATTTCAAGACTGATTCAGGACAAAACGGTTCTTGTCATCGCGCATCGGATGCGGACGGTAGCCGGCGCGGACAAGGTCGTCGTCCTTGCAAACGGAATCGTCGAGGAGCAAGGCTCCCCCGATACGCTCCTCCAGCATGATGGCCTATACAGCCGCATGGTAAAGCTCCAAACGGAGAGCCAGACGTGGTCGCTGTAGAGATTTTATTGATGTAAGCCCAGTTTTTGATACAAAAAAAGGAGTAAGCAAAGCTTACTCCTTTTTGGTTGCGGAACTAGGATTCGAACCCAGACAAAGCGAGTCAGAGTCGCTTGTGCTACCCTTACACAATTCCGCATTATCTCTGAGGCACGATAAATATGATATACTATTTTTCGCCTTCTGTCAAGTATTTTTTCTAATTTTTCAAAAAAATATACATTTCGGTACGAAAATCCCGTACCGAAATGCACTTTGCCACTCTATTACATTGCAAGGAATTTCTCAAGCCGGTCAAGGCCTTCTTTGATGCTTTCCATGCTCGTCGCATAGGACCAGCGCACATAGCTGTCTGCGCCAAAGCCGCTCCCGGGCACGACCGCCACGTTGGCCTTCTCCAGAAAAGCATTTGCAAAATCGTCGCTCCCGCCGATATAACAGCCCGCAATTTCCTTCCCAATCAGTTTGGAAATGTTCATCAGGACATAAAACGCACCATGCGGACACAGGCACGATACGCCATCCATGCGGTTGATTCGGTCAACCATGTAGTTCCGCCGCTCCAAAAATGCGTTCCGCATCATCTCCACCGTTTCCGTCGGGCCGTCAAGCGCGGCAACCGCCGCAGCCTGCGCGATCGTGTTCGGGTTCGACGTTGCATGGCTCTGTACGTTGCTCATAACCTTTGCCAGTGCCACGTTCGAGGCCGTGTAGCCGATTCTCCACCCCGTCATGGCATACGTCTTGGAAACGCCGTTTACCACAATCGTCAAATCCTTGATTGCATCCCCAAAGGTTGCAATGCTGACCGGTTTGCCCTCATAGGTTAAATGTTCGTAGATTTCATCCGATACAACATAGATATCATGCTCAACCGCGACCTGCGCAATCTCCCGGAGTTCCTCCTCGTCGTAGACCATCCCGGTCGGGTTGCTCGGCGAATTGATGATGATCGCCCTCGTTTTCGGCGTGATAACCGCCTTCAGGTCCTCGATCGAAAATTTAAAATCATTTTCTTCCTTGGTAGGAAGAAACACCGGGACGCCGTCCGCAATCTTGACCATCTCCGGATAGCTCACCCAGTACGGCGCAGGGATAATCACCTCGTCGCCCGGGTTGCAGATTGCCATGAATATATTGACGAGCGAGTGCTTTGCACCATTCGACACGACAATGTTTGCCGGTTCATAGTCCAAACCGTTGTCGCGCTTGAATTTCCGGCATATCGCCTGCTTCAGCTCAAGTGTGCCGGACGCCGGCGTATATTTTGTCTTCCCCTGCTTGATCGCCTCGATCGCAGCGTCCTTGATATGCTGCGGCGTGTCAAAATCCGGCTCCCCGGCGCCAAAGCCGACAACGTCAAGCCCCTGCGCCTTCATGCTTTTAAATTTTGCATCGATCGCAAGCGTCGACGACGGGCTGATGCCGCTTGCCTTTTTTGCTATGCTGCTCATCCAAATTCCCTCCAAAGTAACTTTTGAATCAAAAGTATGTTTTTCTTTCATTTTATCTCTTTAAAACGCTTCTATTGTACCATAATGAAATATATTTTGCAAGATATTATTGAAAATCTTTTAAATTTTTCTCTCATTTTTCCATAGAAGGAGTGTCAGCGCTCCGTATCTCCGATTTCACCCCTTAGTTTGCCTAACGCTTTTGTTTCAATACGCGATACATAGGAACGGGAAATATTGAGCAGCTTTGCAATCTCGCGCTGCGTGGCGGGCTCGCAATCGCCAAGCCCATAGCGCATTTTTAGCACCTTTTTCTCGCGTGGGCTGAGCTTGTGCTCGATTGCCTCATACAATTTGCTGACCTGCGATTTTAAAGCCAAAGAGTCATCAATATCCTCGTCGTCGCTGTATATGACATTCAAAAGCGATATGGCGTTCCCCTCACTGTCTGTGCCGATCGGGTCCTGGAGGGAGGTCTCGCGCTGGCGGTTCTTGCCCGCACGCATCACCATGAGGATTTCATTTTGGATACAGCGCGCCGCATACGTTGCCAGGCGGATTTTTTTCGTTTCATCAAAGCTGTCGATCGCTTTGATCAGGCCGATTGTCCCAATGGAAATCAGGTCATCCGAGTCATTCCCGGCTGTCGGCGCATATTTTTTTACAATATGCGCCACAAGCCGGAGATTGTGTTCAATCAATTTCCCGCGCGCTTCCCCGTCCCCCGCCTTGCACCGCCGCAGATATTCGCGCTCTTCCTGTGCGCTAAGCGGCTTAGGGAACGCATAATTGCCCGATATGTACCCGGATAAAAAGAACTGATAAAATAAGTTGACTATGTACCCGAACAAAAAACCAAACAAGATACACCCCTCCCAATAGAAAAACCGGATAGTTCCAATATATGCTCCGGCCCTTCGTTTGGTGTCTGTCCTGTTTATTTCCTGACAAGCCTGCCTGCCGTGTCCCGAACTCAGCTCCTCTTACTGCCAATAAATACAAAAAGGGCTGCAAATTTGCAGCCCTTTTTGTATTTCAGAAAGCAGCCTATCCATATAAATTGCGTCAGTCAACGGTACGCTCCATCACATAATCGTCCATCACATACCCGCAGCCGATGTCCGCCGCCTGCTCCTTCACAGTATGGAAACCCTTTTTCCGATATACGGCGATGGTATTATCATTGTGCCGGTTTACCGTAAGGTAGATTGCGTGCAAACCCGACTTCTTACATTCCTGTTCCAAAAATTCAAACGCACAGCTGGCAATCCCCTGGCCGCGGCATTCTTTTTTCAGGTACAGCTTACTTAGGAACATTTTTTCCTTCTCGCGCACAAAGCCGGTGTAGCCGACGCGCGTGCCATCCTTGCAGATAAAATAGTACTCGTACCCTGCACTGGCGATCTGCTGTTCCATGGCGGGTGCAGACTGGAATTTCTTGACCATATAGTCGATTTGCGCCTCCGTCAGGATACAGGGGAAGTATTCGTGCCATATCTGATCCGCCAAAACGGCCAACGCGGCAATATCGTCCCTGCTTTCTACCCTTTCAAATGTAATGTCCATTTTCATTTTATTCATCCCTTTATCTTAGTTTTCTGATTCCAGTACCCCTCTGCAAACGATACGCGCGACACCTGGAATTCCCGCCCATTGAGGTACGACAATATCCCGGCGTCCGTTGTAAAGTCAAAGGCCAGCCGGTATGCACAAAGTGCCTGGCGTGTACGCCCGGCACGCTTATTCTCCGCATTTTTGCCGTATTTCCCATCTCCGACGAGCGGATGCCCCATGTGTGCCATGTGGGCGCGGATTTGATGCGTGCGCCCAGTCACGAGGTCGATCTCAACCAAACTAATCCCCTCACGGTATCCCAGCACGCGGTAGCGTGTGACGATCGTCTTGTACCCCGCACGCGGCGTGTCGGAAATAGACACCTGTTTTTTGCTTTCATCCTTCCGCAGATACGCGCGCTCCTCGCCGGCAGGCTTAGAAAACTTTCCAAAAGCAAGGCACAGGTAATATTTGTGTATTTCGCGGTCCTTTATCTTTTGGTTGAGAATGCGCAGCGTCTGCGCATTCTTAGCGGCAAGGACGATCCCTTCCGTGTTCCGGTCGATCCGGTTACACAGTGCGGGCGCAAATGTGTTTTCCTGCTCCGGCGCATATTCTCCCTTGCGGTACAAATAGCTTTGGATTTGTGCTATGAGGGTGTTTTGCGTATTGGATTCGTCCTCGTGGACGACCAGGCCGGCCGGCTTGTTGACAAGCAGGAGGTTTTCGTCCTCGTATACGATGTCGAGCTTTGGCGTAACGCTGCGGAATGCCTGCTCCGGCTCCGGCGCGGAAAAGAATTCGTCCCGGATATAGAAGCTGAGGATATCCCCGTCCCGAAGCTGATAACTCTCTTTGATATGTTTTCCATTGGCGCGGACGCACTTTTTCCGGATGGATTTATAAATAAGGCTTTGCGGCATGGCGGGAAAAAACTTTGCCATAAACCGGTCGAGCCTCTGGCCCGCATCATTGGAGCCGATCGTAACTGTTCGCATTCGCTCACCTCAAAATCAGTATAGCATAAATTTGCGCAAAAGAAAAGAGGCTTGTACAATCATGCGCAAAATGGTAGAATAGAGAAAAAAGAAGGAGATGGGAAAGAATGCCGCGAAAAAGAGTCATTTGTCTATGCTTAGTGGGAATAATCATGGCCGTGGCTATAGCTGCGGCAATTGGCCTGCGTCCATTTTTATACTGGCAAAACGAAACCCTGGAGGTAACGCATTACACCGTGCAGAGCGAGAAGCTTCCGCGCTCGTTTGACGGTTATAAGATTGTCCTGCTTACCGATATACATGGGAAGGTGTTTGAGGGAGATAATGCGCCGCTTTATGAGGCAATCGAGGCACAGGAGGCTGATATGCTCTGCCTTGTGGGCGATTTGATCGACGAAGGCGTCGCGGGAAGCAAGGAGGTCGTAGCCAATCTTTTGCGTACCTGCGAGCTGCCGGGGCAAGTGTACGCTGTTTCAGGGAACCATGACGTGTGGACAGAAGGGTTTAACGCCTTTGTGCAGGAACTGGAGGAAGCGTACCCCATCACGTTTCTGGAAAACGAGTCGGTACAAATTGAAAAGGATGGCGAAACGCTTACCCTGTCCGGGATTTCCGACCCGGATACGTGGGACGAAGCGGAAGCGATGGAATACGTCGCCGCAGCGGATGCGTCGATCAAAAAGGGCACCGGATACCAAATCCTGCTCTTCCACCGGGCCAACATGCTGGACTATTTCAATGATAAGGCGTACGACCTGATCCTTTCCGGGCATATGCACGGCGGGCAGGTGCGTCTGCCGTTTGTGGGTGGGCTGAAGTCGCCACACGGCGACTGGTTCCCAAAATACAGCGGTGGGCGCTACGACGCAGAGGGTAAGACGTACATTGTCAGTCGCGGGGTCGGTAATGCAGTCAGGGTGCCGCGGCTGTTTAACCGGCCAGAGCTTGTAGTGGTTACGCTGCAATGCGGATAAAGCCCAAAACAGGCAGTCGATACTGGGAAGGAGCAAATATAAATATGACTTATGTTTTTTTACATGGACTTGGGCAACTTTCGTCAAGCTGGGACGAGGTAACGGCTCACCTTCCAAGTGACATACAAATCTGTTGTCCTCATTTAACTGCTATTATAAAAAATCAAAAAGTTACGTACGAAACCCTGTATAGTGCGTTTGAAAACAAATGCAGTCTTATGGAAAAGCCTTTAAACCTTTGCGGCCTTTCTCTTGGCGCTGTCTTAGCATTACAGTACGCGATAAATAATCCCCAAATGGTAAAATCTTTAATTTTGATTGCTCCGCAATATAAGATGCCGAAACTGCTTTTAACAATCCAAAATATTGTTTTTCGTATTTTGCCCCAAAACGCATTTCAAGAAACGGGATTTTCAAAAAGAGAGGTAATTGCGTTAACAAATTCAATGAAGTCGATAGACTTTACGCCCGCGCTAAAGGGAATCACTTGCCCTTCTTTCATTATCTGTGGACAAAAGGATAAAGCAAACCAAAAAGCTGCAAAATTGTTGGTGGCTAACATCCCAAATGCGAAATTTTTTCTCATCGAAAATGCAGGTCATGAAGTTAATATAGATGCTCCTGTCAAATTAGCCAATTTAGTAAAAGAGTTTTGGTTTCATAAATGATTGACAAAGCAAAATGCTGTCCTATCGTACCACAGAACATAAGCAAACGGGAAGGAAGCCATCGGCCTCTTTCCCGTTTTTATTACAACCTATTTGATTTTAATAAACTTACTGTCTTTTATGATCCTACGATCAGATAAGCTCCAAAACAGCCATCTCCGCTGCGTCGCCACGTCTCGGCCCAATCCGTACGATTCTTGTGTAACCGCCCGTCCGGTCCGCATACTTCGGCGCAATCTCGCTGAAGAGCTTCGTCACAACGTCCTCGCGCGTGATAAATGCAAGCGCCTGACGTCTCGAATGCAATGTATTTTCTTTCCCGAGTGTGATCATCTTTTCGGCCATGCTTCTCGTTTCCTTTGCACGCGTCACCGTCGTTTCGATACGGCCCGTGTCAAGAAAGCTCGTCACCAAATTGCGAAGCATCGCGATTCTTTGGTCGGTCGGACGACCTAATTTTCTTGTACCCGGCATAACCAAACCTCCTTTGAATCAAAATAGCGTATTTTCCTGTCCCGCCAATCAGTCGTCTTCCTTACGAAGCGACAGGTTCAGGGACTCTAATTTGTGAATAACTTCCTCCAATGACTTTCTGCCCAGATTGCGGACCTTCATCATGTCCTCCTCTGTCTTGTTTGCAAGGTCTTCCACCGTGTTGATTCCTGCGCGTTTTAAGCAGTTGTAGGAGCGAACCGACAAATCCAGCTCCTCGATCGTCATTTCGAGTACTTTTTCCTTCTTGCTCTCTTCCTTCTCCACCATGATCTCAACATTCTTTGCGTTGTCGGAGAGGTCAATGAACAGCGACAAATGCTCGCTCATGATCTTCGCCGCAAGGCTGATTGCCTCGTTCGGCTTAAGCGTGCCGTTCGTCCATACCTCGATCGTCAGCTTGTCAAAATCATATGCCGCACCGACACGCGCCGGCTCGACCTTATAGTTGACCTTCTTGACCGGCGTATAGATCGAGTCGACCGGAATCACGCCGATAATCTGCTGCGGCGCATTTTCGCGGTTCTTTTCCGCCGATACATAGCCCCTGCCCTTCGACATGGAAAGCTCAATGTAAAGCTTTGCATCCTCGCCGAGCGTTGCAATGTATAAATCGGGATTCAAAATCTCGATGTCGGCATCCGTCTTGATATCGCCCGCCGTTACCACGCACGGCCCCTGCGCGTCGATATAGACTGACTTCGGCTCATCGCTGTTTATTTTTGCCGCAATGCCCTTGATATTGAGCACAAGCTCCGTCACATCCTCCTTTACACCGGGGATGACGGAAAACTCATGGAGCACGCCGTCAATCTTGATTGAATTGACTGCCGCGCCGGGCAGGGAAGACAGCAAGATCCTGCGAAGAGAATTGCCGAGGGTTGTTCCATAACCGCGCTCCAAAGGCTCAACGACAAACTTGCCGTAATGGTCCTCCTCGCGCATTTCTATGCATTCCACTCTGGGCTTTTCCATTTCTATCATTCCAAAACCCTCCTTCTTACTCGGAATCGTAACACAATCGGAATTATGTTATAATTCTTATCACTATCTATCCGTATCGCTTTTACCGAGGGTAAATCGTTATTATTTCGAGTACAACTCGACGATCAAATGCTCTTCGACGTCGTAATCGATATCTTCCCGATTGGACAGCCGTACCACCTTACCCGTGAAGGTCTCCCTGTCCATGTCGAGCCACTGAGGAATGACACGTTTTGCATTCTCTTCCACGATTTGCTTGATTCTTACCGAGCCTCTGCTCTTCTCCTTAACGGAAATCACGTCGCCGGCCTTAACCAGATAGGACGGGATGTCTACCTTGTGGCCATTAACCGTAATGTGGCCATGGTTGACGATCTGTCTTGCTTCCCTTCTCGTGTTGGCAAGCCCGAGACGGAACACGACGTTATCCAGTCTCGACTCCAGAAGCTGAAGCAGCATTTCGCCCGTGATGCCGTTCCTTTTTACAGCCATCTCATAATATTTCCGGAACTGCTTTTCCAGTACGCCGTAGATGAACTTAACTTTCTGCTTCTCGTTGAGCTGCAGGCCGTACTCCGACTGCTTTTTCCTGCCCTTTTTCGGGTTCCTGTTTGACTTTTTATCAATACCCAGAACCATAGGCTCAATGCCCAATGTTCTGCATCTTTTCAGTATAGGCTGAGTATTTTTTGCCATGCTCTTTTTCCTCCTTTTCTCAATGAATCAGACTCTTCTTCTCTTCGGCGGTCTGCAGCCGTTGTGAGGAATAGGCGTTACATCCTTAATCATGTTAATGTCAAGGCCTGCCGCCTGCAGCGCACGGATTGCAGCCTCTCTGCCCGCGCCCGGGCCCTTTACGTAAACTTCAATGCTCTTGAGCCCATGCTCCATTGCAGCCTTTGCAGCCGTTTCCGCAGCCATCTGCGCCGCAAACGGCGTGCTCTTACGCGAACCGCGGAAGCCCAAGCCGCCTGCGCTTGCCCACGAAATCGCATTACCAGCAACGTCTGTGATCGTAACAATCGTGTTGTTGAAGGTGGAGCGAATATGAGCTGCGCCTTTTTCTATATTTTTCCTGTCCCTACGCTTTGTACGGGTGGTCTTTTTTGTTGTTGCTTTAGCCATTTAGCCAATTCCCTCCTTTATTACTTCTTCTTATTCGCGATTGTCCTTGCCGGGCCTTTTCTCGTTCTTGCGTTCGTCTTGGTTCTCTGTCCGCGAACGGGAAGTCCCTTTCTGTGACGGATGCCGCGGTAGCAGCCAATTTCCATCAATCTCTTGATATCGAGCGCCACCTGCCGGCGCAGGTCGCCCTCAACCGTGTAATTCGCGTCGATGGCTTCACGCAGCTTGCCGATTTCATCCTCGGTCAAATCTTTTACTCTTGTATCAGGATTTACTCCCGTTGCAGCGATGATCTTGCTCGCCGCACTTCTGCCGATACCGTAGATATAAGTAAGGCCAATTTCCACTCTCTTCTCTCTCGGTAAGTCAACTCCGGCTATTCTTGCCATACTTGTTTACACCTCCAAATAAGCTCTTGTAAATACTTCGCAGGCCTCTGTGAGTAGGTCCTGCCCGGACGCGCGATTCGCGCCCGCAAGGCCCTGTCGGGCCGTCATCTAGCCTTACACTAAAATGCGAAGCCACTGCATTTTAATCTCACCAGGCTCAAAACCTGCTTTGGCCCGGCGTGCAAAAGGCACGCCTCAGCCGCGGCCGCAGCAGATTATAGGCAAATTTGTGTAACGCTTCCCGCGTCTGTACGCTGCGCAAAAATCAGCCCTGCTTCTGCTTATGCTTTGGGTTCTCGCAGATTACCATGAGCTTGCCCTTGCGCTTGATCATTTTGCACTTCTCACAAATAGGCTTTACAGACGGTCTAACCTTCATTTTACACCCATCCTTTCTTTCAGCCCGGATGCGTCACATCCGGACAGTACCTCGCCGCGCGCCAAAGCGCGCATGGTCCTTTGCGGCCTATGCCGCCGGCGGCAACTTATTTTGCCCGCCATGTAATCCTTCCGCGCGTCAAATCGTACGGCGACAGCTCAACCGTCACCTTATCTCCCGGAAGGATCCGGATGAAATTCATCCTGAGCTTGCCTGAAATGTGAGCAAGTATCCTGTGCCCATTTTCAAGCTCTACCTGGAACATTGCATTCGGCAGTGCTTCCACAACAGTGCCCTCAATTTCAATCATATCGTCCTTTGCCACGGATAAAGCCCCCTTTCAGTTCGTCTTGCCCTTCTCGCAAAACTCCGCCAAAGCCCTGCGGATTTCGGTGTTTGTCACCTTTTTGCCTTCTTTTATCTTATCACTTACATAGTCACAAACTGTATTTGTGACCGCAAGGTGTTTTAGTTTTTTCTTCTTGGGCGAATCACTCTTGCGCAGGTCGCCGTCGCACAGATAGGCAAACTCCCCCTCCATTGCCACGACGATAAAGCTGCGCCCCTTGTCGCGCCCCGCCTTCGAAATCACAACGCTGCCAACACAGACGTCCAAAAAAATCACCTCAATAATTTCTTTCCCATCATTGGGTCAGAATCTCGCATACGCCGTCCGTAATCAGGATCGTATGCTCATAATGAGCGGAGAGCGAGCCGTCGTCCGTCCTTACCGTCCAGTCGTCGTCCTCTACGTATACGCCGTAGCCGCCCGCATTCACCATCGGCTCCACCGCAATCGTCATCCCGGCCATCAGCCGCAGCCCATGACCCGGCCGGCCAAAGTTGAGAATGCTTGGATCCTCGTGCAAATGTCTGCCAACACCATGGCCCGTATAGTCCCGCACAACGGAGAAACCGTTCTCCTCCACGTAATTGCCGATTGCGGCGCTGATGTCGCCGACCCGGTTCTTCCGCGTTGCAAACTGGATTCCCTCGTAAAAGCTCTGCCGCGTCACGTCGATCAGGCGCTGCGCATCGGCGCTGATTTTGCCAACCGGGAACGTCTTGGCGCTGTCGCCGTGATATCCCTTGTAGCATGCGCCGATGTCAAGGCTAATGATGTCGCCCTCACACAGCTTGGTATCATCCGGAATGCCGTGAATCACCGTATCGTTGATCGAAGCACAGATACTGGCCGGGAACCCGCTGTAGTTCAAAAACGACGGCGTAGCCCCGTGGCTCCGGATATAATCATACGCAATATGGTCGAGCTCTTTTGTCGTAACGCCCGGCTTGACTGCGCGCCGCAGGGCCTCAAACGTCCCCGCGACGATCTTGCCTGCCTGGCGCATCAAGTCTACCTCTTTGTGTGATTTTATTGTAATCATAACGCCTCCGATAACCCAAGCGCCGAAAATAACGCCGCTTTGATCTCCTCAACGCTGCCAACGCCATTCACACACTTCAGCTTGCCGCAGTCCTTATAATAGTCCTTGATCGGCTCTGTCTGCGCGTGATACACGCTCATGCGGTTCTGAATCGTCTCGAGGCTGTCATCCGCCCGCTGAATCAGCTCGCCGCCACACTTATCACACACATCGCCCTTAGCGGACGGATTGTTCTTGATGTGGAACGTCGCTTTACAATTTTTGCACTCGCGCCGCCCGGTCAGACGCTCAATGATCGCCTCATCCGGAACCTCGAGCGAAAGCGCCACGTCGATTGCGTCTGGCAGCATGTCGTCAAGCGCCTGCGCCTGCGCAACCGTGCGCGGGAATCCGTCCAGAATATAGCCGTTTTTGCAATCCGCTTCCGTGAGCCTGTCCTTTACAATACCGATCACAACCTCGTCGGGCACAAGCTCGCCCTTGCTTGTATAGGCTTCCGCCGTCTTACCGAGTTCTGTCTTGTTTGCAATCGCCTCACGAAGCATTGCCCCGGTGGAAATGGTAGGAATCTTCGCCGCTTCGGCAATAAATGCCGCCTGCGTGCCTTTGCCTGCCCCCGGAGGGCCTAAAAATACCAGTTTCATATTCTTCCACCTCTTGTCCATGTCACATTCAAGCATTATTGCCACTCTGTTGCTCTTTTAAACCGTTTTCTACTCAAGGAAGCCCTTGTAATGGCGCATGAGCATCTGCGACTCGATCTGTTTTACCGTTTCAAGTGCAACGCCCTCTACGATCAGCAAAGACGTACCGCCAAGCATCATGCTCGGGATAATGCCGCTGAACGCCATCGGGAATACCGCGATAAACGCCAGGAACAGCGCGCCAACCAATACAACGCGGTTGAGCACCTTAGCAATATAATCGCTCGTCGGTTTGCCCGGACGGATGCCCGGTACGAAGCCGCCGTTCCGCTTGATATTGTTTGCCATCTCAACCGGATTGAACTGCATCGCCGTGTAGAAATACGTAAAGAAGATAATCAATACAAAA
>DVOF01000013.1 GCA_018713805.1 Candidatus Aphodoplasma excrementigallinarum
CGTCAATGATTCCGTGAACACGGCCGACGGCGACATCGTGTTTATCAGCAGTGACACGAAGCGGCACATGTATGACATTTCGCATCGGGTGCGCATGGTCGATACGTCCGGTTTTGCGCTCAAGTCGTACGATGAGTTTTACGGATTTTTATGCGGGCTGATCTCCAACAACTTTGATATTTCCAATATTTTTATCGACAGCGTTTTCAAGATCGTCGGGACGGAGACGGACGGGCTTGAGAAGTTTTTTGAAGATATTGAGGGCCTTGCAAAGCACTATGACCTGTCATTTTTATTTACCATCAGTATGGACACGGCGGACGCGCCGCAGTATATAAAGCAATACGCATAACTACAAGGCAGATTGCAGCGCGCAGCAGGGGGCGGGGGGCCTTGTGTCCTTCGCCTGCTTGTTTTAAAGGCTGCTGTATGCCGATATACTATTTGGAGGTTTATTTGTATGCTCTATCGGAGTACAAGGGATAAAACAATCAAAATCGAGTCGGCACAGGCGATCCAGACAGGCCTGTCAAAGGAGGGCGGCCTGTTTGTTCCGGAGGCGCTGCCCGCCGTTTCTCTTCATGACATCGAAGGGATGACGCACATGGCCTACGGCGACCGGGCGGTGTTTGTGCTCTCGAAGTTTTTGACGGATTTTGATTTGTTCGAGCTCAAGGAGTGCGTCGATTTGGCGTACAATAAAGAAAAGTTTGAAACCGACACGATCGCGCCGGTGTATAAGCTCAACAGCAGCGTTTACTTTTTGGAGCTGTGGCATGGGCCGACGTGCGCGTTTAAGGACATGGCGCTCCAGATTTTGCCGCATTTGCTCACCAAGTCAATGCAGAAGTGCGGCTCTGACAAGGAGTGCGTGATTCTGGTCGCAACGTCGGGCGACACGGGCAAGGCTGCGCTTGAAGGCTTCAAGGACGTCAATAAGACGCGGATTTTTGTCTTCTATCCGGAGCGCGGCGTAAGCGAGATACAGAAGCTGCAAATGGTTACGCAGGAGGGCAACAATGTCGGCGTGGCCGCAGTTGTGGGCAACTTTGACGACGCGCAGACGGGTGTGAAAAAGATTTTCACCGATAAAGAGTATGAGGATATTCTGGCGGTGAACGGCTTTGAGCTGTCGAGCGCAAACTCGATTAACTGGGGACGGCTCGTCCCGCAGATTGTATATTATTTCTCTGCGTATGCCGACCTGGTAAAGAGCGAGGAGATCAAGCTTGGCGACAAGATCAACTTTGCTGTGCCGACGGGTAATTTCGGCAACATTTTGGCGGGGTATTACGCAAAGCAGATGGGCCTGCCGGTAAATAAGTTTATCTGTGCGTCGAATGAAAACAATGTATTGACCGAGTTTATCAACACGGGCGTGTACGACCGCAACCGGAAGTTCTATACGACGATTTCGCCGTCGATGGACATTTTGGTGTCGAGCAACTTGGAACGGCTGCTGTTCCATGTGACGGGTGACGACGATGCGCAGGTGCGGGCATATATGGATGCGCTTGCATCAGAGGGCAAATATACGGTCAGCGCCGATGTGCTGGCGAAGATCAAGGACAGCTTTTATGCAGGTTACTGCGACGACGACGCGACGATGGCGGCCATCAAGGCGGTCAACGACGAGTATTCGTATGTGATGGACCCGCATACGGCGGTCGGCAAGTGCGTCTATGAGCAGTATGCGGCCGAGACGGGCGATACGACAAAGACGGTGATTGCGTCGACGGCGAGCCCGTTTAAGTTCAACCAGAGCGTGTTGATTGCGCTCAAGGGGCTGGCAAGCGTAGCGGGCAAGAACGAGTTTGAGCTTTTGGACATTTTGGCACAGGAGAGCAACATGCGGATTCCGAAGTCGCTCGCCGAGCTGAAGACGAAGCCGCGCCTGTTTAACATGAGCTGTGAAAAGCAGCAGATGCAACAGGTGGTAAGCGAGTTTTTACAGGTAGAATAGTCAAATAAGAATCCAAACCGGAAGTGCGCTGACGGGGCGGAGAAACATCATAACGCAGATTCTGATACCGAGGAGCTTCCGAGTTAGAAGAACATGCAAAGTAAGGGACGGCGGATAGAGCCGTGCCTTTTGATGCAGAATGGGAGCCGTGCGTATCGGATACGCGCGGCTTTTTGTATGTAGGGAGGGAAACGATGGATAAACGGATTGCACTAATTGGCATTATCGTGGAGGACACAAGCTCGACCGCCGAGCTCAACGAAATCCTGCACGAGTATGGCGGCGACATCGTCGCGCGCATGGGCGTGCCATACCGGGAACGCAGCGTCTGTATCATCAGCGTAGCGGTGGACGCGCCGGCGGACCGGATTAGCTCGCTTGCGGGCAAGCTGGGGCGGCTGCGCGGCGTAAGCGTGAAAACAATGTACACAAAAATGGACAATGAAACTGGGAGGGGTCAACATGTATAACAGTAAAGCAATGAAGGCGGAGGAGTTTATCGACGACGCGGAGATTCTGCGTACGATCGCATATGCCAAAGAGCACAAAAACGATGTGGAGCTGATCGAAAAGATACTGGCAAAGGCGGCCGACTATCACGGGCTGACGCATGAGGAGGCGGCGGTGCTGCTCGAGTGCGACGAGCCGGAACTGCTGGAGAAAATCTATGCGCTGGCGCAGAAGGTAAAGGAAAAAATCTACGGCCGCAGAATCGTCATGTTCGCGCCGCTGTATCTGTCGAATTACTGTGTTAATGAATGCCGGTACTGCCCGTATCACGGGTCGAACAAGCATATCTGCCGCAGGAAGCTCACACAGGAGGAGATTCGTGATGAGGTCATCGCGCTGCAGGACATGGGGCACAAGCGGCTCGCGCTCGAGACGGGCGAGGACCCGGTCAACAACCCGATTGAGTATGTGCTCGAGAGCATTAAGACGATTTACAGCGTCAAGCACAAAAACGGCGCAATCCGCCGCGTCAACGTCAACATCGCGGCAACGACGGTGGAGAACTATCGCAAGCTGAAGGAGGCGGGCATCGGGACATATATCCTGTTCCAGGAGACGTACCACAAGCCGACGTATGAGTACCTGCACCCGAAGGGGCCGAAGCACAACTATGCCTACCACACGGAGGCGATGGACCGCGCGATGGACGGCGGCATCGACGATGTGGGGATCGGCGTACTGTTCGGGCTGTATGAGTACCGGTACGACTTTATTGGCCTGCTTTTGCATGCAAAGCATTTGGAGGATGCGAAGGGCGTAGGGCCGCACACAATCAGCGTACCGCGTATCCGCCCGGCGGACGACGTGGACGTCAAGGAGTTCCCGAACGCGATTACGGACGCGCTGTTTAAAAAGATTGTAGCAATCCTGCGCCTTGCGGTGCCGTATACGGGCATTATTATTTCCACGCGCGAGAGCGAGCAGAGCCGTGCCGAGGCGCTCAAGGTCGGCGTGTCGCAGGTGAGCGGCGCATCGCGCACGAGCGTGGGCGGCTATGTAGAAGGCGAGGAGGAGCTGAATACGGAGCAGTTTGAGATCAACGACACGCGTACGCTCGACGAGGTTGTGCGCTGGCTGTGCGAGCTGGGCTATATCCCGAGCTTCTGTACGGCGTGCTACCGCGAGGGGCGGACGGGCGACCGGTTCATGCGGCTGGCAAAGTCGGGCCAGATTGCAAACGTCTGTCAGCCGAACGCGCTCATGACCTTTAAGGAATATTTGGAGGACTATGCCAGCGAGGAGACAAAGAAGGTCGGCGAGGCGATGATTCTGAAGGAGCTGGCGCAGATACCGAACGAGAAGGTCAAGGAGCAGGCGCAGAAGTATATCGAGCAGCTTGTCGGCGGCGAGCGCGACTTCCGCTTCTAAGGAGGGAACGGCATGGAACAAAAAATGCATGATTTGAACCAGACGCCAAAGTCCGACCGGCTGCACATTGCCATCTTTGGCAAGCGCAACGCCGGCAAGTCGTCGCTCATCAACGCCATCACGGGCCAGCAGACGGCGATCGTGTCCGACACGGCGGGGACAACGGCTGATCCGGTGTATAAAACCATGGAGCTCAGTCCGCTCGGGCCATGCGTGCTGATCGACACGGCGGGCTTCGACGACGAGGGCGCGCTCGGCGGCCTGCGGGTCGAAAGAACGCGTAAGGTTGTCGAGGCGGCGGACGTTGCCGTGATGGTGTTTGCGGATATGGATTTTACGTATGAAACCAAGTGGATTCAGATGTTGAAGGAGAAGGGCACGCCCATCCTCGCAGTTATTAATAAGGCCGATGTTTTGACAAATGCGGACGAAATCGCAAAAAAAGTCTACGCGGAATTTGGCCTTGACGCGCTTTTGGTCAGCGCACAGACGGGCGAGGGCATTGCACAGATACGGCCTGCGCTGGCGCGCCTCGTACCGGAGGGCTTTGGCACACAGTCGATTGTGCGCCATCTCGCCGGCGCGGGCGACGTGGTGCTGCTCGTCATGCCGCAGGATATCCAGGCGCCAAAAGGGCGGCTGATTTTGCCGCAGGTGCAGACCATCCGCGACCTGCTGGACGGCAAGTCGCTTGTGCTGTCGTGTACGACAGACTGCCTGGACGGCGCGCTCGCCGCGCTCAAGGAGCCGCCCAAGCTCATCATTACCGACTCACAGGTGTTTGATGTGGTGTATCAAAAGAAGCCGGAGAAAAGCCTGCTGACCTCGTTTTCCGTGCTGATGGCGCGCTATAAGGGCGACATTGCCGAGTTTGTGCGCGGCGCAGCGGCGATCGATACGCTGAAGGAAACAGACCGCGTGTTGATTGCCGAAGCGTGTACCCATGCGCCGCTCAGCGAGGATATTGGGCGTGTCAAAATTCCGCGCATGCTTCGCCAGCGCGTGGGCGAGGGGCTGACGGTTGACGTCGCAGCGGGGAACAGCTTCCCCGACGATTTGTCGCCGTACGCGCTCATCATCCATTGCGGCGCATGTATGTTCAACCGCCGCTATGTGCTCTCGCGCATTGATAAGGCAAAGGCGGCAGGCGTGCCGATTACGAACTACGGCGTGGCGATTGCAAAGCTAAAGGGAATTTTGGATAAAATTGAAACGTATTAACCAATGAATGGCGGGGGCTTTAGCCCGCGCAGTGGCTGTTTTAAGGGGGGATCGGAATCCTCCCTTTTTTTTACAAGACGGACTTTGTCCGCCGTGCAAAAGTATCGCGCCACAGTCATTGGAATTGGTTATTTAGTTTTCTTTTTTATGATCTAAAGCGTATCTACAGCATTGTAAAATA
>DVOF01000130.1 GCA_018713805.1 Candidatus Aphodoplasma excrementigallinarum
GCGAAGGCCCGTTTTCCATATAAAAATAAAACAGAGCCGCCTTTGCAGCCCTGTTTGATTCATTTATAAGCCTAAATAGCTCCGCACCGCGCCCAACAGGTAGTTGACCTGGCTCTGCGCCTCATTGTGCGACTCCGCCGCCGAGCTGAGGTAGAGCTTGATCTTCGGTTCCGTCCCGGACGGGCGAATCGCCACAAAGGTCTTATCATCCGCCAGCATAAACTTGAGCACGTCGCTGCTCGGAATATCCTTGATCGGCTCCACGCTCCCGTCGGCGTTATACTGCTTGCTCGACAAGAAGTCCTGTCTCGTCTTGATTGCCACGCCGCCAAGCTCCGACGGCATGTCGCTGCGCACGCGCGCCATCATGTCCGCCATTTTCTGCATGCCGTCCTTGCCGGGCATGACCACGGACACCGTCTTATCCTCGTAATAACCGTATTTCTCATACAGCGCCATCAGCGCGTCGTAGAGCGTCATGCCCTTTGCCTGGTACGACGCCGCCATCTCCGCAATCAGCATCACCGTGCCGACCGCGTCCTTGTCGCGCGCATATGTGCCCGGCAGATAGCCGTAGCTCTCCTCATACCCAAGCTCGTACACGTTCGAGCCGGTTTCCTCGAACTGGGCGATTTTTTCCGCAATCCATTTAAAGCCCGTCAGCACATCCACCACCTGCACGCCGTAGTGCGCCGCAATCACGCGTCCAATATCGGACGTAACGACCGTTGTAATGATGGTCGACTTCGGAGACAGCAGCCCCTTCGCCTGCTTCGACGAGAGGATATACTCGCACAAAAGCGCGCCCGTCTGGTTGCCGGTCAGCACGCGGTATTCGCCCTCCGCGTCGCGTACAACTACGCCGACACGGTCCGCGTCCGGGTCTGTCCCGACGATGATCGTCGCGTTTTCCTTCTTCGCCAGCTCAATCGCCATGGCAAACCCTTCCGGGTTCTCCGGGTTGGGCGAAACGACCGTCGGGAACGCCGGGTCCGGCTTTGCCTGGTTCGGCTCGACAATGACGTTTTTCACGCCGATGCGCCGGAGTATCTCCGTCACAGGGCGCAGACCCGTCCCATGGAATGGCGTATACACAAGCTTAAAGTCGTCCGCCACCGAACGGATTACATCGGAATCAATACTGATTTTCTGCACCGCATTCAAAAATGCCTCGTCCACCTCTTCGCCGATACGGGTAAGCAACGGCGAACTGTCGAGTTCCTCGTCCGATATCAGCTTGATGCCATCAAAAATATCAATCTTTTCCAAAAAGCTGGAGATCATATCGCTTCCCTCGGGCGGGAGCTGTGCCCCGTCCGGGCCGTAGGCCTTATAGCCGTTATACTCCTTCGGGTTGTGGCTCGCCGTAATCATAACGCCCGACGCGCTGCCATAATACCGGATTGCAAACGACACCTCCGGCGTCGCATGAATCGTCGTAAACAGGTAGACCCGAATCCCGTTCGCAACGAGCACCCGCGCCGTTTCACGCGCAAACGTGTCGCTGTAGTAGCGGGTATCGTACCCGATTACAACGCCCTTGTCCGCGCCGTCCTTGGCAAGTACATATTGCGCCAGCCCCTGGGATGCATGGCGCACGGTGTACAGGTTCATCCGGTTCGTCCCCGCGCCGATAATGCCGCGCATACCAGCTGTGCCGAAGCCCAAATAGCGGTAGAACCGCTCCTCGATCTCCTTCCCGTCCGATGCGATGGCCGCGAGCTCCTGCTTGGACGCTTCGTCCAAAACATCGCTCTCCATCCAGTCCTGATACCTTTGCTGTGCTGTTTTCTCCATTTTTCACGTTCCTCAATTCTATAAAATTTCCAATTGTATTTTTATGCAACAGGATATGCCGTGTGCTATGCAACAGGCTATGCCATAGGCTATTCAATGGGCAAGAACCGCCGGAGCTGGCATTCCTTTTCCCCGCTCCCCATTTTAACAACAAACAAGGACAGCGTCAATACCAATTTTACGCTTTCGGAGTAGAAACATGGGGATCAGGGTGCTCCGGCGACCCCCGCCTAACGATATTACACAATTCGGTACTTTCTAAGTACAGCCTTATTGTAGTATATGCCCCCGCATAAGTCAATTAATAAACTGTGAATATTCTGTAAAACAATTCCTGTTACGACGCAGCCATCTCCGCGCGCATCTGCTCAAGGATTTTCTTCTCCAGACGGGAGACCTGCACCTGGCTGATGCCGAGGACTTTCGCAACCTCGCTCTGCGTCTTGTTCCGGAAGTACCGGAGCACGATAATTTGCCGCTCCCGCGCCTTCAGCTTCCCGATCAGCTCCCGCAGGGCGATCTTGTCGACGATCTCCGTTTCTCCGCCGCCCTTTTGCGCAATCCGGTCGATCGCCGACGCACCGCCCTCCTCCTCGCTGCCGCCATAGAGCGACTCCGGCGGAACAGCCGCGTCAAGCGCGAGTACGATCTCCTCTGCGCTGCGTCCCAGCATGGATGCAAGCTCCTCCACGCCCGGCGCGGCGCCGGTCTGTTTTTGCAGCAGTTCCGACACGCTGCGCGCCTTGATGGCAAGCTCCTTGAGCGAACGGCTCACCTTTACCGGGCCGTCGTCGCGCAGAAACCGCTTGATCTCCCCCAGTATCATCGGTACCGCATAGGTCGAAAACCGCACGTCGTACGACAAGTCAAATTTATGTATCGCTTTTAACAGCCCCATACAGCCGATCTGGAACAGGTCTTCCGCCTCATAGGGGCTGTTTGAAAATTTTTTCACCACGCTGTGGACCAGCCCGAGGTTTTTTTCCACCAGCTCGTCCACCGCGCCGGCGTCGCCCTCCGCCGCACGGCGCAAAAGCGCCTTCTGGTCCCATTGCTTTCCGCCCATAATCACGCCATACCTTTCTATCTATACTACGGTTGAAAATATATTTTCAACCGTTTCTTCCCGCGCTTTCCGCGCCTGAACCGGTCTTTTGTGTAAAATTATTTTTGGCGGATGGTTTTTGTCATTTTCACCTCTGTGCCCTCTCCGACCCGGGTGTTGACGCCAATGCTGTCCATAAAGGTTTCCATGACGGTAAAGCCCATGCCGGAGCGTTCCATCTCCGGGTGGCTCGTGTAGAGCGGCTCCATGGCCTGCTTCACGTCTGCAATACCACGGCCATGGTCGCGCACGGCGATTTCAACTGTGGCGCCGTCTATGTAACATTCGATCTCCACCTCGCCGCCGTCCATGTCCTCGTAGCCGTGGATGATGGCGTTAGTGACTGCCTCGGAAAGCGCGGTTTTGATATCGCTGATTTCCTCCAGCGTCGGGTCGAGCTGAGCCGCAAAGGCCGCAACCGCAACGCGGGCAAACCCCTCGTTTGCCGACTTTGCATCAAATGTAAGCTTCATATGGTTTTCCATGTTCATGACCTCGCTTTCCTTACAGCTTGGCCAGGGCTTCGGAAACGTCCTTTGCCCAGCCAACGATTTTATATATCCCCGATATGCTGATGAGCCGGTCGAGCTGCGGCGACACGCCTGCGAGCAGCACCTTGCCCCCCACCGGGGCAAGCAGCTTGTAGCGCCCCATGATCAGCCCGATGCCCGAACTGTCCATAAAACGCAGTTTTGAGAAGTCGAAGATAATATTCTGCGCCTTTGTTTTTAAGAATTCATTGTCGATTGCCTGCCGGAGCGCCGCTGCGCTGTGGTGGTCAATTTCGCCGTCCACCGCGGCAACCAGCGTCCGTTTGGCGTTGTGATAGCTTAGTTGCATACGTTCCTGCTCCTCCTTTGTACACAGTCATACGAATCCATAAATATCCAATTCGTGATATTCCTGAATTTTCCTGCCGCAAAAGAGCACTACTTTTGCCGTTTTTTGGGAGTTGGTCGACATCTTTTTCTTTCGGTATAAATTTATGAAAATTTCTTTAACAAATCGTAGAACACTTGACAAATCCTGTATGTGTGCTACAATACTATTAGCACTCTAATATACAGAGTGCTAATAGTATTGTTTGAAAGGACCGATTGCTGTGGCAACGAAAGAATTTAAATCCGAGTCGAAACGGCTCCTGGACATGATGATCAATTCCATCTATACGCATAAGGAGATTTTCCTGCGTGAGTTGATTTCAAACGCGAACGACGCGCTCGACAAGCTCTATTACAAGTCGCTCACGGACGAGAATATCGTCTTTGACCGCGACAACTTCTACATCCGCCTCGCGGCGGACAAGGACAAGCGCCTCCTGACGATTACCGACACGGGTATCGGCATGGATAAAGACGAACTGGAGGAGAACCTCGGTACGATCGCAAAGAGCGGCTCGCTCGCTTTTAAAAATGAAAACGATCTAAAAGAAGACGTCGATATCATCGGCCAGTTTGGCGTTGGCTTCTATTCCGCGTTTATGGTTGCCGACTGCGTCAGCGTGGTTAGTAAAAAGTTTGGCAGCGACGAAGCGTATCTGTGGCAGTCGCGCGGGGCGGAAGGGTACGACATCCTGCCCGCCACAATGGAGGGCCACGGGACGCAGATTACGCTGAGCATCAAGCCGAACACGGAGGAGGAAAACTACGACGAATTCCTCGACCAGTACCGGCTCCGCGCCATTGTGAAAAAGTATTCCGACTACATCAAATACCCAATCAAAATGCTCGTTACGAAAAGCCGGCTCAAAGAGGGGACCGAGAACGAATACGAGGAGTATACGGAGGATGAGACCCTCAACAGTATGATCCCGATTTGGAAAAAGAGCAAATCCGAGCTGACGGACGACGATTACAACAACTTTTATAAAGACAAGTTCTACGACTTCGAGAACCCGCTCAAAACCATCCATACGAGCACGGACGGCATCATCAGCTATACCGCGCTTTTGTACATCCCGTCGCGCGCGCCGTTTAACTACTACACCAAAGAATACGAGAAGGGCTTGCAGCTCTACGCGAACGGCGTCCTGATTATGGACAAGTGCAGCGACCTGCTGCCCGACTATTTCGGGTTTGTGCGCGGGCTTGTCGACTCGTCCGATTTGTCGCTCAACATCTCGCGTGAAATGCTCCAGCATGACCGCCAGCTCAAGGCGATTGCGTCCAACATCAAAAAGAAAATCAAAAACGAGCTTGCCTCCATGCTGAAAAGCGACCGCGAAACGTATGAAAAATTCTATAAAGCGTTTGGGCGCCCGCTCAAGTTCGGCGTATATGACAATTATGGCGCGGACAAGGACTTCTTAAAGGATTTGCTCCTGTTCTACTCGTCAAAGGAGCAGAAGAATGTGACGCTTGCGGAATATGTTTCCCGCATGGCGGAAGACCAGAAGTATATCTACTATGCAACAGCAGAAACGATCGAAAAGGCGGACCGCCTCCCGCAGACGGAACTGCTCAAAGACAAAGGGTATGAAATCCTGTACCTGACCGAAGATGTGGACGAGTTTGCGCTCAAGATCCTGGGCAATTTTGACGGAAAAGAGTTCCAGTCCGTGTCGAGCAGCGACCTGGACGTCGGCTCCGAGCAGGACAGCAAAGAGGAAACGGAAACAAAGGAAGAAAACAAGGATTTATTTGACTTTTTGAAGGAAACGTTGGGCGACAAGGTGACGGAGGTCAAGGCGACCACGCGCCTCAAGTCGCACCCGGTCTGCATCTCGAGCGCAGGCGAGCTGTCGCTCGAAATGGAAAAGGTACTAAACGCCATGCCAAACGACCAGAAGGTCAAGGCGCAGCGCGTATTGGAAATTAACATCAACCACCCCATTTTTGAAAAGCTCAAGTCGCTGTACCAGAGCGACAAAGAGATGCTCAAAAAGTATGCGGACGTGCTCTACAACAGCGCGCTTTTGATCGAAGGGCTGACGGTGGAGGACCCGGTTGCGTTTTCCAACAATCTCTGCGATATTATGGAATAGCCTCCCGCGCCGGTATGGCATGCGGAACTAAAAAAGCAGCACGGTTACGTGCTGCTTTTTTACGCTGTAAGCAATCATTCCTCCGCCTCAATGGTAATCCCGCGCGGGCCTACTGCGGTAGAAAAGACGATCTGGGTCTGCGTGTTGCCAAACTTTTGCAATTGGCCGATAAAGGCGTCCAGCTCCTGTGTGCTCGGGAACGCCACCTTAATCAGCATGGAATACTGCCCGGTTACGCAGTCGCACTCCAGTACATTGGGGCAGCCCTGGATAAACGGATAAAAGGCAGGCTTCTGCGCCGGCTGCATTTCCAGGTTGATAAACGCCGTAATATGGTAGCCAAGCTTTTGCCGGTCAATTTGGGCGCTGTAGCCGGTAATGATCCCTTCCTTTTCCAGCTTTTCAATACGTGCGGAGGTCGCCGGCGACGACAAGAACACCTCGTTGGCAATCTGCTTGAGCGAGGTGCGGGCGTCCTGCTGCAAAATACGCAAAATTTTTCTATCGATTTTATCCATTGTATTGACTCCCTTCCAAAAAGCTGCATTCCCGGAAACTCCCGGCAAATACTTTTCTATAAAAAAACAGACAAAGGCATCTACTGCAAGACGTCTTTGTCTGTCAAAATAATATTACCACAAATGCGTTATAATGTCAAGAAAAATTTCCCCAATACATTACTTTCTTCGGATTTAACTGCAAAATACAAATAAAATTCCGTCACCGCCTTTGCCGCAGGCAGGAGGCCCGGTACTTGCCCGGCGTCATACCGGTGACGCTTTTAAACTGGCGGATAAAGTGATATTCGTTTGTATAGCCGGCCTGGCGGGCTGCTTCGCCGACAGAGCAGGCATTCCGCGCCAGAAGGTTTTTCGCGCGCTCAACGCGCGCATAGATCAAATCCGTCGCAGGCGGGACGCCGAACAGCGCCTTGTAGAGCACGTAAAAGCGCGACTCGCTCAGGCCCACGCGCCGCGCCAGCTCTGCAACGCGGACTGGCCGGTCGAGCGCGGCAAACGCCTCCTGCCGGAGTGCCTTGAGGTTTTCCGCCACGGCAGCGTCCACCGCAGGCTCCGTGTATTCCTGCTCCAGACGGCGCGCCGTCCGTGCAAACAGCTCGCGCAGCTTGAGGTCAAGCAAATCCGTATAATACGCGTTTCGGGCAAAAAACTCCGTTTCCATTTCCCGGATGATGGGGGTGATATAGCTGGGATTTGCCGGATAATAGACCGTATCCGGCCGTAGCCCGTACCGGGCAAGCGTCTCCGCCACATCGCCTGTAATATGAATCCAATCGTGAACAATGTCCTGCTTCTGGTTATAAAACTTCTGCGGCGTGTCCGGCGCATAGATAATCAGCGCGTTTGGCTTTGTCTCCGTCAGGACGCCCTCCACCAAAACCGACATCGGCTGCCAAAAGTGCAACAGGATAAACTCGCCCGCGCCATCCGGCCGCTCGAGGGAAAACCCCTTTTTCTCTGGCCATGCGTGGCGGATTCGCGTCACTTCCATCCCGATCTCCCCCTTCCCTTCCATTGTAGCAGATATAGGAGAAAAGGTCAATTTTTTAGGAGAAAGCGTTATTGATTTCCCGCATGGAAACGATATAATAAAAGCAGAAAGCAATTCAAGGAAAGCGGGGGAAATCACATGGAAAATATAAAATACGTGCCGCGGCCGGAATATCCGCGGCCGCAGCTACAGCGGAAAGAGTGGCTCAGCTTAAACGGAATATGGCAATTTGAGATTGACGGCGGCATCGACGGGTTCGATTGCGAATACTACAAGCGTGATAGCCTGGCGCAGGAGATTACCGTCCCATTCTGCCCGGAAAGCGAGCTGTCCGGGATCGGGCATAAAGGGTTTATGCCGTGCGTTTGGTACCGGCGTACCGTGACGCTGCCGCAGGCGTGGGATGGTAAGCAAATCCTTCTGCACTTCGGCGCGGTAGACTACCATGCGACCGTATGGGTAAACGGGCAGTACGTGGGCGAACACCGCGGCGGCTACAGCTCGTTTTCCTTTGACATCACGGAGCAGTTGCAGGAAGGCGAAAACAGCATTGTGCTCGCCGCACGCGACGACGCGCGCAGCGGCAGGCAGCCGGCAGGCAAGCAGTCCGAGCTATATTATTCCCACCAATGCTCGTATACGCGTACGACCGGCATTTGGCAGACGGTATGGCTGGAGGCTGTGAACAAAAAATATATCACCAATATCAAGGCAACTCCGGACGCGGAGGCAGGCACGGTACTGCTTGAGATAAAAACTTCTGCCAATACGATCGGCTGCCGGGCAACGGCGGAGGTATCCTTTGCCGGCAGGCCCATGGGCGGGGCGAGCGGCACGGTCGGTTCCTTTTCAGCGTTTTTGCCAGTTACACTTCGAGAAAAGCACCTCTGGGACGTCGGAGCAGGGAACCTCTACGATGTGACCGTCACGCTCTATGACGGCGATACGGCCGTAGATGAGGTGGAGAGCTACTTTGGCCTGCGCAGCGTGGGGCTGAAGGACGGCGCGTTTCTCTTAAACGGGCGCGCTGTGTTCGGCCGCTGGGTGCTCGACCAGGGCTTTTATCCAGACGGCATCTACACCGCGCCGACAGATGAGGCGCTTAAGCGCGACATCGAGCTGTCCATGTCGTTCGGGTTCAACGGCGCGCGCCTGCATGAAAAGATTTTTGAGCCGCGCTACCTCTATTGGGCGGACAAACTCGGCTACCTCGTCTGGGGCGAGCACGCGAACTGGTACCTGAACATCAGCAATGGCGACGGGATCAAGCACTTTCTGCCAGAGTGGCTCGAAGCTATCGAGCGCGACTACAGCCATCCGTCCATTATTGGGTGGTGCCCGTTCAACGAAACGTGGGACGACGGCAAAACCGGCACGCGGCAGGACAATCTGGTGCTTGAGACCGTATACCATGCAACCAAGGCGGCCGACAGTACGCGCCCGGTCATCGACACAAGTGGGAACTACCACGTTGTGACCGATATTTACGACGTACACGACTACGAGCAGAACGGCGACGTATATCATGCGCGCTACGCGGGCGGCGACATATATGAAACGTGGCCCGACCGCCAGCAGCACCACGGCGAACCGTATTTTGTGAGCGAATATGGCGGGATAAAGTGGCCGGAGGACGGTTCCGCCGGTTGGGGGTATGGCGACGCACCGCGAACAAAGGAGGAATTTTTCGCCCGGTACCGGGCGCTGACCGAGGCGCTGCTGCAAAGCGAGAACATGCTCGGCTTCTGCTATACACAGCTCTACGACGTGGAACAGGAGGTCAACGGCCTGCTCACCTATGGGCGCGAATATAAATTCGACCCAAAAATTATCTATGAAATCAATACGCAGGAAGCGGCGATTGAAAAGCGGGTAAATAAAAAATAGCGGCAATCTAAATTTTATATAAAACATAAGGGCGGAAGCAACGAGTGCTTCCGCCCTTATGTTTTGATTCCAGTTTCATTAATAATTCTTAGGTTGATAAACATATCCGCCTTTCAAAACAAAAATACAAAAAAGAGGATGCAAAATTGCATCCTCTTTTTATTTAAGGGTTTAATTAGCTTTCAACTGCGGATACAACGCCCGAACCAACCGTTCTGCCGCCCTCACGGATAGCGAAACGGAGGCCTTCCTCGATCGCGATCGGGGTAATCAGCTCAACCGACATCGTAACGTTATCGCCCGGCATGCACATCTCTACGCCTTCCGGCAGCTTGATAACGCCCGTAACGTCTGTCGTTCTGAAATAGAACTGCGGACGGTAGTTGTTGAAGAACGGCGTATGACGGCCGCCTTCCTCCTTCGTCAGGACGTAAACCTCGCCCTTGAACTTCGTGTGCGGGTTAATCGTGCCCGGCTTAGCAAGAACCTGGCCTCTTTCGATCTCGTTTCTCTGAACGCCGCGGAGAAGCGCGCCGATGTTGTCGCCTGCCTCAGCATAGTCGAGGAGCTTACGGAACATCTCAATACCCGTTACAACAACCTTTCTTCTCTCTTCGGTCAGGCCGATAATCTCAACTTCTTCGGAAACCTTCAGCTGGCCTCTCTCAACTCTACCCGTAGCAACCGTACCACGGCCTGTGATCGAGAAGATATCCTCGATCGGCATCAGGAACGGAAGGTCGCTCTTTCTGTCCGGCGTCGGGATGTAATCGTCAACTGCATCCATCAGGTCGAGAATGCACTTGTACTCCGGCGCATTCGGGTCTGTGGAGGTGGACTCAAGCGCAACGAGCGCGGAACCAGTGATAATCGGAATTTCGTCTCCCGGGAACTCATACTCGGTCAGCAGCTCGCGAACTTCCATCTCAACGAGCTCGAGCAGCTCCGGATCGTCAACCTGGTCAGCCTTGTTCAGGAATACTACGATGTACGGTACGCCAACCTGACGGGAAAGAAGGATATGCTCTCTCGTCTGCGGCATCGGGCCGTCAGCAGCGGATACAACGAGGATTGCGCCGTCCATCTGCGCAGCACCCGTGATCATGTTCTTAACGTAGTCG
>DVOF01000014.1 GCA_018713805.1 Candidatus Aphodoplasma excrementigallinarum
CCCAAACACCGAGCCGTATACAAACCCGAATATTGTCGACGATATGCCGATAATGCCGATGATTTTGCCGAGGCTCGACTTTTTGAGCCACCCAAACAAAAACCCGATCAGCGTAATGACAAGTCCCTGCCCCACGTCGCCGAACATGATTCCAAACATCAGAAAGTACGTGAGCGCGACAATGCCCGTCGGGTCGATCTCGTGATAACCCGGCGTGCCGTACATGCGGACAAACAGCTCGAACGGGCGGACGAACACGCTGTTTTTCAGCCGCGTCGGCGGCTTGACCTTATCGACCGTTTCCGGCTTTTCGGTCACGATTACGACATTGTCCTCGCCCTTTACCGCGCGCATAAGCTGCTCCGTCTGCGCGTTGTCCATCCACGCCACCACGTAAAACGAATCCTTTGTATGGGCGGCGTACCGCTTGATCTCTCCAATGCGCCGCCGGAGCAGCAGACCGGAGTAAATGGCGTTCAGCTCTCCGAGGTTTTGGTCGAGCGCCGCCTTCACATTGTGGTCGATCTGCTCGCGCCGCGCTTTCAACCGCTCGTTTTCCAGCTCAAGCGTCACAGTCGCTTCCTTTGCCGTGCCGTGCACCTTGTCCGAAATGCGCGTCCGCTCAAAGTAGAGCGACGAAAACACTGCGTCAATCTTCTCCTCCAGCAGCGCGGGCATAAAGTACATCCCCCACACATAGTCGTCGTCCTCGCTCGTTTTGATGAAAAACGCGTCAATGTGGTAGAGGTAGCCTTCCAGCGTCTGCATGCTCTTTTTTGGCATGCGCCCAAACCGGAACTTTACAAAATCAAAGTGGAAAAAGCTGTCCACGTCGACGTTGTCGATGGACAAAAGGGGCTTTAGCTGGGCGATGACGCGCTCATTTTCCTGTATCTGCGCGTCGAGCGATTCACGTTCCGTTTCAAGCGACAGCATATTGTCGTTTATCCGATTCAGCGTCTGCTCGCACGACTGCGCCGTGCCGATTCCCAGCTTTGCCGCCGGCACAACGGAAGGCGTAAACCCGGCGCGGCGGTAGACCGTCTCCACGCGTGCGAGCAGGTCGCCGTCCGCGCCCTCGTCGCCGTACGGCGTCAGCCCCGCAATATTGTCGAGCGTGCCGACCGCGTTTTCCATGTGCATGTCGCACTGGAGCAGATATTTGGCGCAAATGCGGTCAAAGTCCTCCGTCCTTCCGATGACATTGACCAGGTTCATCTTTGCAATCGCCATGTAGCCGCCTCCTTCCGCTCTGCCTGTTCTATGCTTCGTATGATACGCCGTAGCGGATACACTCCACTGCGGTCACGATTCGGGCAAGTTCGCCCTCCAAAAAGTACAAATATCCAATCAGCGACGCGATGGAGAACGGGTTTTCCCGCATTTGTTTCTCCAGGAGCCGCTCCATCATCCTATCGTAGTTCTGTTCGATAAACCGCGCCTCCAGCCTGTCAAACAGCGGCGCATAGCGCGTCGTCCGCGCCAGCGCGACAAAGCTCTCCGTATCCGGCGTATTGACCAGCTCGATCAGTTTGTCGCGCGGGATTTTATAAAGCACCGGAATGATCGTAGTAAAAATCAGCTCGCCCGGCATGTTGTAATACCGCTTCTGACGGTAAATCCAGCACAGGTTCGTCATGTCAATCTCGCTGCCGAAGATTTCTTCAACAATCTGCCTATCCTTCCCCTTTAGCGTCCGCAGCGCCGTGCGCCACGCACACCGGAAGTAGTAAGCGTCGAGCGCCGACTCCGTCACAAACAGGTCAGCCCCGGCGCTGAGCGGCGGCGCAAGCACTGCCGCATACGGCGTGCCGGACAGCGCGCCTATCAGAGCGCGCGCAGAGTCCGCCTGCGCGCATGCCGCCACGTCAATCGACAGCTTTTTTGCAAAAAAACCTTCTGCCTCATAAGCGATCTCCGCCTTCCCGCCCGTGTACAGTGCGCGCAGGATGCGCTTGAGCAGGTTGATTTCGTAGCGTACGTACGTATAGGATAAGACCTTTTTCTGGCTATTATTACAAAAACAGTAAAGTTTTTGTACCTCCGCCTGCAAATAGCGGTCGAGCAGGCGTTCCAGGTCGCCGCGGTGCACCGTCCGCTCGCTCACATGTTCGAGCAGCGTGCCATAGACAGTATTGTATTTCAAATAGGCGACCGCGTCGCTTACGCTCGCCTTGCTTTTCAGCTCCTCGTACTGTGTACGGCTCAAATGCCGCGCACGCATGGCCGCGGTTTTTGCCCGCAGGGCGGAATAGGCGCGTATGCTCATCTCACTCACCGCCTGTTATGTTCCCGGCCAGGCGGCGCACCCACGCGTCTTTGTTTTCCCGGTAGCGCGCCTCAAGCCCCGCCCGTCTTTGCTCCGCCTGCGCGCGTATTTTGGCAATCTCGCTGTCGCGGTAGGCCGCCTCCGCCTCCTGCATTTTTGCAATCCGGCTCTCGCACCGGCCGCCGATTTCCGCTTCCAGCGCGGCGCGCTTTTCGGCGCAGTCCGTGTCAAAGCGCGCCTGCCGCGCCTTCGACTGCGCGACGATCTTCTGCGCGTCCGCCTCGATCTGCAATATGCTTTTGATCAGCGTGTCCATGCCTGCCGCCTCCTTTTCGTCCTGCACTTGCTTTCCCTTATTACACCTTATTATGCCAAAAACTTCAAAAACTATGACTCGTTTTAATCAAATGCTGCGCTTTGGCCAAATCCTGTTTGTAGACAAAAATCTCATACTCCACCATCAAACCGGCCGCACCGCCCAGCTCTGCGTTCCCCTGGACGGCCCCCTGCGGCGCATACGGCCCGGATTCGCTCCGCATTTTGCACTTATACGGAATCCCGTTCCGGCTCAGCAGCTCCCTCACGCGCGAAAACTCCTCCAGGTCAAACCCAACGTAACAACTGCTTCTGTTAAATACGGTCATCATACGCCTCAGGCTCCTTTCGTTTTGTGAGTTTTTAGAATATGGATGATTGATCAGATACATAGCGTGCCAATTCCAGCGCAATGTCAAAATGCCCAGCGTCATGCTGTGTGCCCTTCAGCTCTCCCGCTTTGCACCGCTCGTCCCATTCGGGTGCGTCAAGCAGGTCGCCGCTTGTAAAAAACGTATAGAAGTTCAGCCCTCTGAAATCGCACATTGCCTGCAGGGCGGCGCACTCCATCTCAACGGAAATGCACCCCTCCTC
>DVOF01000131.1 GCA_018713805.1 Candidatus Aphodoplasma excrementigallinarum
TGCAAAACACCCCGGTAGTGGGAAATCCAGAGCATGAGCCGTATTTGTCGTTTTATAACTGGAAGGCTGCAACGGGTATGTTCGGCAAAAGCGTAGACGATATTGCGCTACAGTTTATCTCCCAGTGGGAAAACCAGGGTTTGTCCCTTCCGGCAAGCAATACGATAGTCGGATGGAATTATCCTACAAATCCATGGACGCAGCACAATATCGGCATCAGGGAGCTGGAGGAGTCCGACCGGGTACATATTTCCTTTGAATATGCGCGCGAGAGCGGGACTTCTTCTGCGTACATGCAGTTCCGGACGTATACCAATACAGGGGGTTCGAAGGTAAAGCAGGACAATTCTTTCTTTTCCATCCGGTCAACAAGTTCCACGAGCGAGAAGGTAAGTATATTTGGCGAGACTGTGGATATGGCCTTCGGTACGTGGCACCAGTTTGATTATATCATTTACCCGAAGTATAACACAGGAACGGCAGAAGAACCGGTGTATGCCGTGGCGGCGGATTTGTATTTTGACGGCGAATGCCTGGCAGAGAAGAAAATTATCTATACGGGGATGTACCTTACGGGAATTGACGGCGTACGCGTAACGTTTGACCCGCGTAAGGTTGGCGACTCGTATCCGCTTACGAATACATATGTCGACAACTACTCACACAAGGTGTTTACGGCGGACGACCCTGCTCCGGTCATTACCAAGACGGAGCTGACGCATACGGATGCAACGCTGAATTCTTATATTGACAACGAAAACCGCCGGATTGACTACTATGGGCAGACGGTGGATGAGATGCTTGACGGTCTGCAATTTCCGGCTGGCGCAACCGCGAAGGTGGTTGACAAGTCGGGCCAGGAGGTTGCCGGCACGGAGCCGCTTTTGGACTGCTATGTGCAGATTACAAAGAGCTACGGCGACGGGTATTACGGCGGCCACGACTATTATTCCGTACGGAATATGAGACGCCTTTTGACCGGCAGCAGCATGGTGGAGATCGACTTTGACACCAACACGATCCCGGACGTATATCTGTATACAATGGTTGGGGCATTGCTTGACAGTCTCACGCTGGAAGAAGGGGCGACGGCAAAGGTTGTGGACGCCTCAGGCAGCGACGTTGACCGCAGTGCGGACATTGCTGATGGTATGAAAATCGTTGTGACAAAAGACACTGAGAGCGAAACATATACTTTCGGTACAGTGCATGGCAAGGCAGTCGACCTTGATTTTGACGGGTGGTCAAACAAGTATTATTATGGCGGGCCGACTAACAATTACAATGGTACGTGGTTCGGCGGTTCCCCGCTCAAGGACGATGCAGGCGTAAACCCGGAAGATGTGGCTTATGTAGAGTATGTGGAAGAACCGGGCCGCGGAACGGTCATGCATGTATACAGCAACTCGGACTACACAAGGGATTACAACCATATCAATATCTTTTGTAATACGCCAACGTCGGCAGAACTGGGCACAAAGTTTGTGATGGAAATGTCGGCCAAAGTCGGTGCGGAGAGTACAATTTCCTCTCAGGTGAAGTATACGACAAAATCAGACCCAAGTACGTCGAATTTTTTAAACCCGATCAGATTTACGGATCGGCAGATCACAGTTATGAATACGATTGTAAAAGAAGATTGCGTGCAGGGGAACTGGTATGACGTCAAAGCGTACTGTGATACGGAAACGGGGCGGCTTGTCGTTTTTGTTGACGGCGAGGAGGTTTTTGATGGGACCAACACCGTCGTACAGAATTTCAACGCATTTACCGATACGCGTGTTATCCAGCATTTCTGTGGAAAGGATCAAATCCGGGAATCGTGGGTTGACGACTTCCGGATTTACGGGGTTGGCGGCCTGACGGACAGCTTCCTTGCCACAATGGACACGAAGCTTGTCTCGGAAGTTTTGACAATCGAGGGTTCCTACATCAATGGCTATACCGGTATGAACGCGCAGCAGCTTTTGGATGCAGTGACAGTTTCTCAGGGCGCGACAAAAACCGTTTATGCATCGGACGGGCAGTCTGTGGTAACGGGAGATACGCCGGTGGAACAGGGGATGATCGTAACGGTCGTTTCTCCAGGCGGCAGTGATAGGAAAAACTATATTCTCAACGTAGCGGATGCTATAATCGGCGATATTACGTATAAATCAAACGGCGTAATGACAAACGGGAAGTTTGCCACAGGGACATTCGAGGCAAGCGTGAGCCTCATCAACTATATGGCGAGCGGGACTCCGCTTGCGCTGGTCATCGCCCAGTATGAGGACAATGAGTTGATCAAAATTGCGGTTGAAGAAGCGACGGTAACGCAAAAGGGGGAAGCGACAGTGACTGCTTCCATGGACGTTGAAAAGAGCGATGGGACGACGATGTCAGTCATGCTCTTAGACGGCCTCAGCAATATCCGTCCGCTGAAAAAGGCGGTAAAGCTTACGCCATTTTCTTCAGACTCGATCGAAACAGTGTCGCTGCTCTATCCCGGATATGTCAGCAAGGCGGTAACGTTCAGCTATGATGATTTGAACCCGACGCAGGACAGACGGTTTATTGAGATTTTGAATGAGAATGGACTCAAGGCAACATTTAACTTAAAGACAGCGAACTTTATCAATAAGCCGGAGTCGGTACAGCAATCTTATGTGGAGATGTATCAGGGGCACGAGGTAGCAAATCACACAAGGAATCATTTGCAGCTGCGTGAAACAGACCCCTCAAGCCCGGATTATTTGACCTTGCAGGAGTGTGAAGATGAGATTTTAAACGGGCAAAACGACATCGCAGAGCGGTTCGGGGTTGTACCAGAGGGGCTTGTATGGCCGTTTTCCACTCCGGACGGCAGATCGGATTACAATGAACTTCTTGCGTATATCCGTACGCTGGGGGTTAAGTACATTCGTCCGGTATATACGACATACAACTTTAATCTGCCAACGGATTGGTATGACTGGCGTCCCACCTGCCATCATGACAGCGCAAACAATTATCTTGATTCCTTCCTTGCGCTTCCAAACGAAGGCGTAGAAAATGTTGAAGACTTGAAGCTGTTTTATATCTGGGGCCATACTTATGAGTTTGACGAAAGCCGCGAGCCGGAAAACACCGGCAAGCTGCGCTGGGACGGCATCGAAGAATTGTGCCAGAAGCTTGGAGAGGCAGATGATATCTGGAGTGCGACGAATTTAGAGATTTACAACTATGTAGAAGCGCTCAAGCAGTTGCAGGTCGATAAAGAGACAAACCTTGTAACGAACCCGACGGATGTTGCTTTGTACATTCAGATCAACGGAATCAATACGATGGTTCCGGCCCATGGCGTTGCAGGACTGTAATTTATAAGAAATAAAAAAAACAGGCGAAATTTTTCGCCTGTTTTTTTATCGTCATTTACCAATCAAATCAGGAAGGGAAGACAACACGTATCGTCGTCCCCTTTCCAAGCTCGCTCTCAATGGAGAGCGCCGCATGATGCAGCTCCGCAATATGTTTGACAATGGAAAGGCCAAGCCCGGTTCCGCCAGTTTTTTTAGAATGGCTTTTGTCGACCCGGAAGAAGCGTTCAAAAATCCGGTCATGATATTTTTTATCAATGCCGATCCCGGTATCCGTTACTTCTAAAACCTTTCCGGTATCGTTTTTATAAAGATTTACCCGTAACTCTCCACCCTCTATATTATACTTGATCGCATTTTCGCACAAATTATAAACCAACTCGGAAAGCATGCTGGTATTTCCCTCGATTTGAATGTCTTGGGCATTTACAGATATTTTTATTTCTTTTTCCGCGATCTGCCGGGAGAGGATGTCCAGCGTTTCGGAGATGACCGCTTTTAAATTTACGGTTTCAAAGTTTTCTCCATCATGGGCATTTTCATCTAACCTGGAAAGCTTGATAATATCGTCAATCAGCGTCAAGAGCCGCAGCGATTCCTTTTGAATCTTCTGTGCAAACATGCCGACGTCGTCCGGCTTGACCATTCCGCTTGCAATCATCTCTGCATAGCCGGATATCGAGGTGAGCGGCGTTTTCAGCTCGTGGGAAACGTTTGCGCTGAACTCCCGGCGGATTTTTTCCGCGCTGTATTTATCATTGATGTCAACCATGAACAGGATAACGCCGTTCATTTCTTCGTTCTCATAAACTGGATTGCAGTAGAGCCGGTACACACGTCCGCCAAGCTCGTGTACAATGTTGCGGTTTTCGCCGTTCAAGGCTCCGGACACGCAATCATTGATTTTCAGGTCGCGGGAAACATTTAAAAAGCTTTTACCGAGCACGGCGGCGGACTTTACCCCAAATACTTTTGCCGCGTTTTTATTCAGCGATAGGATCAGGGCGTTTTTGTCAAGGATTACGAGCCCCTCCTGCATGTTCTGCGTAATAACGTTGATCCGGTTTTTCTGCTGTGTGATCTCCTCGATCTGATGCATGATCTGCGTGTTTTGATCTGTTATATGGGTTACAAAGGGGGATAATTCCTCGTAAATGACACTGTTTTCCGGATGCACAAAGTCTATGGCATTGATCGGCGCAACAATGTTTTTGGTTAGCTTTGCCGCCACCAACAGGGCAATGATCAGCAGAAGAATCAGCAGGCGAATCAGCAATGGGATAATATCGAGAAACATTTGGTAGATGCTTCCCGTTTCGCTGGATAATCGTAAAACATGGCCATTATCAAGCCGCAGTGCGTAATAAAACTGTTCGCTGCCCAGCGTGTCAGAAAAGCGAACCGCCTCGCCATAGCCACGCTCCAGTGCAAGGTGGACCTCCGTCCGGTCTGCATGGTTTTCCACGTCTTGTGAAGCTACGCTGTCATAAAGGACCGTCCCGTCCGTGTCGATCAACGTGAAGCGGTTGCCGATCCCGGCGGAGTCAAACGTCCGGATGTAGGAAATGTCATTTTCTGCATTATTCAGACATTGTGCGAGCAGCCTTGTTTCAGAACGAACCTGTTCCTGTATCTGGGTATTGAAATGTTCATAGCAGCCGGACAAAACCAATGCGGCGGAGAGAAACAGCACAGCAATGGTCAGAAGGCTCATGCTGAGATTAATTTTCCGTTTCATGTCAGCCTCCAATCTTATAGCCGATGTTCCGGGCTGTCTCGATATAGCGGCCGCAGTCTCCCAGCTTTTGGCGCAGGGAACGGATATGTACGTCTACCGTGCGGGTTTCGCCTTCAAAGTCAAAGCCCCAGACTACGTTCATGATTTTGTCGCGCGATAAAACGATACCGCAGTTTTTTACCAAATAGGAAAGCAGTTCAAATTCTTTATAGGTGAGATAGACCTTTTCTCCCTTGACAGTAACCTCCCGCTTTTTCGTATCGATTGTAATTTCCTTATAGGTGAGTATCGCATCCTTCTCCGTATCGTTTTTCTCATAACGGCGGAGCACCGCCTTGATCCGGGAAAGCAGTTCGACCACGGAAAAGGGCTTCGTAATATAGTCGTCCGCGCCGCTGTCAAGCCCTTTAACCTTATCGTATTCAAGCGATTTTGCGGTAAGCATGATGACCGGGATGTCACTCGTGTCTGTATCCTGCCGGAGCTGCTTTAAAATCGCGTAGCCGTCCTTTCCCGGCAGCATGATGTCGAGCAGGATCAGGGAGGGGAGGTCAGACTTCAGCGCGGAAAACAATTTGTCGGCACTTTCGAACCCGTACGCCTCAAACCCGCCCGCATTCAGCGCGTATACGGTCAGCTCCCGGATGCTCTCGTCGTCTTCCACACAAAAAATCTTTTTCATGCCTGTTTCCTCCAATTGCAATCAATAATTTTTATGGGTTCCCGTGATAGAAAAGACAACCCATTCCGCTATGTTTGTCGCATGGTCCCCGATACGCTCAAAATACTTGGCAATCATTATCAAATCGATTGCCTGTTCGCCGGTATTCACGTTCTCCACCAGATGTTTGATCAGACTGTCTTTTACCATGTCGAACAGGTTATCAACGGTATCGTCGCATTTGATGACGCTGTAGGCAAGGTTGAGGTCCTTTTTAACAAAAGCGTCGATGCTGTCGTTTACCATTTGAATCGTCGTCTGCGCCATGGAACGGATATGCTTTGGGATTTTTACCTTTTTGGACTTTGCGAGCTGTATCGTGATTTCTGCGATATCAGCGGCCTGGTCCCCGATACGCTCCATATCGGTAATCATTTTCAGCGCGGACGAAATCAAGCGTAAATCCCTTGCCACCGGCTGCTGCTGTAATAAAAGCTTTAAACACAGTGACTCAATCTCCTTTTCCGCCCGGTCGATCTCAATGTCAAAGTCGATTGCCTTGTTGGCCGTTTCGATTTCCTGCTCGTTGAGCGCGCTGACTGCGTTTGCAATCGCAGATTCGATCAATGCGCCCATCTGAATCAGTTTGTCGTTCAGGTCGAGCAACTGTTCGTCAAATTTGTTTCTCATGGTATTATCCAAACCTCCCGGTAATATAGTCTTCCGTCCGCTTATCCTGAGGAAGGGAGAACAGCTTTTCCGTTTCTCCAAACTCTACGACTTCACCATGCAGGAAAAAGGCGGTTTTATCGGAGATTCTTGTTGCTTGTTGCATATTATGCGTTACGATAACAATAGTATACCTTTTTTTCAGCTCGCTGACAAGGTCTTCTATCTTGGAAGTTGAAATCGGGTCGAGCGCAGAGGTCGGCTCATCCATCAAAAGCACCTCCGGTTCAACGGCGAGCGCGCGCGCAATGCAAAGCCGCTGCTGCTGCCCGCCGGAGAGGCCGAGCGCGCTCTTTTTCAGACGGTCTTTCGTTTCATCCCAGATTGCCGCCTGCGTAAGGGAGCGTTCCACGATTTCGTTGAGCTTGAATTTGGAATGGATGCCA
The DNA here is from genome assembly GCA_018713805.1 of Candidatus Aphodoplasma excrementigallinarum. Lineage (GTDB taxonomy): Bacteria > Bacillota > Clostridia > UBA1381 > UMGS1253 > Aphodoplasma > Aphodoplasma excrementigallinarum. Next base: position 6,853 of record DVOF01000131.1, read on the forward strand.
TGCGTGCGCGGGCCATAGGCAATGTTGTCGTAAATGCTCATCGGGAACGGATTCGGCTTCTGAAATACCATACCGACCTTTTTCCGGAGCAGGTTTACGTCCATCCCTTTAAAGATCGTCTGTCCGTCAAGGGTGATGTCGCCCGTGATTTTGCAGCCCTCCACGAGGTCGTTCATCCGGTTGATCGACTTTAAAAGCGTAGATTTTCCACAGCCGGACGGGCCGATAAATGCGGTGATTTCATTTTCCTCGATATCCATGTTGATTTTTTTCAGCGCCTGAAAGCTGCCGTAAAACAAATCTACGTCGCTGATTTTTATCTTTACCATCTCAGATCATCCTTTCGTAAGTCTTTTCGCAAGAAATGCGGACAGCGTGTTAATCAAAAGCACGACGATCAGCAGGATTACCGCAGTCGCATAGGATTGGTCCATATGGAGGCCTTCGCCGGACAGGGCCCACATGTGGATCGCCAGCGTACGCCCGGAATCCATGACGCTTTGCGCCATTTCGGCAACTGTCCCGGAAGTGTAAATCAAAGCTGCAGTCTCGCCGCAAATTCTGCCGATTGCGAGGATTACACCAGCCATAATACCGGACATAGCCGACGGCAGAACGACCTTCCATACGGTACGGAGACGGCCGGCCCCCATGCCAAAGCTCGCCTCCCGGTAAGAATCCGGAACGGCCTTGAGCGCCTCCTCCGTGGTACGCATGATCAAAGGAAGGATCATGATTGCCAGCGTAAGCGACCCGGACAGAAGCGAATACCCAAAGCCAAGCGTTGTAACAAAGAACAGCATACCAAACAGGCCGTAAACGATCGACGGGATACCGGAAAGCGTCTCGGTCGTTATGCGGACCAGTTTTACGAACTTGTTGCCGCGGCTTGCATACTCAACCAGATAAATTGCGGAGCATATCCCAAGCGGAACGGCAAACAGCAGCGACAACAGCGTTGTCGTAATGGTATTGATGATTGCCGGCATCATGGAGACGTTTTCTGTATTATACTCAAACTCAAAAAGCTGCGGCGTGAGGTAGGGGATACCCTTAACTAATATGTAGCCGATAATAAAGATCAGCACGGTGAACGTGACCACAGCTGAAAAATAGGTAAAATATTTATAGAAGAGGGACAAGGGGCTCCGGTACGCCCGTTCCTTTTTTCCTTTCTTCAAAACGGTTTCCTCCAGTCTTTCCAAATTGGCTCAGTCTTTCTTTTTTATGAGCGAGAAAGATATGTTGATAATTAAAATGAAGACAAACAATACAACGCCAGTCGCAATCAGCGCCTCCCGGTGCAGGTCGGCCGCGTAACTCATCTCAAGTACGATATTTGCGGTAAGCGTGCGCACGCCCTTTAAAATATCGACCGGGATACGCGGCTGGTTGCCGCAAATCATGATAACTGCCATTGTCTCGCCGATCGCACGCCCGACGCCAAGGATGACTGCCGCAAAAATCGCAGATTTTGCAGCGGGGACAATCGTGAAAAATACACTTCGCTCATGTGTTGCGCCAAGCGCAAGCGACCCTTCATAATAGCTGTCGGGAACAGCGCGCAGAGCGGATTCGCTGACGCTGATAATCGTCGGCAGGATCATAATACCGAGCAGGATTGACGCAGTCAATATGCTGTTGCCGTCGCCGCCAAACACCTCGCGTACAAACGGGACGAGAATGACCATGCCGAAAAAGCCGTACACAACGGAGGGGATTCCTGCCAGGAGCTCAACAGCCGGCTTCAAAACCCGGTAGAGCTTTTTCGGACAGAATTTTGCCATGTAAACTGCTGCAAAAATCCCGATTGGAACACCAAAAATCAATGCGCCGGCAGTGACGTAAATACTCCCCAAAATCATTGGAAAGATTCCGAAAGAGGGGGGAGAGTCAGTCGGAGCCCAGTTGGTACCAAACAAAAAGTCGAATACGCCGATTTCCGCCATTGCGGGAAGTCCGTTTGCAAACAAAAACCAACAGATAAGCAGAACTGCAAGGATCGAGGCCATGGCACAGACAAAGAATACGCCGTGCATGATTTTTTCTTTCAGTTTCGCCATGTGTAAACTACACCCCTTTTACGAATTTTCTGCCTATATCGGCAAAGGGCTTGCCAATTGCAAACCCTTTGCGCGTAGAAAATAGGAAGATGTATGAAAAATTAGTTGCTTGCCACACCGGACCACTCTGTTGTTTCACCTGTGTAGATACTTTTGATCTGATCGCTTGTCAGGTCGTCGATTGTGTTTTTCGGATTTACGATGATTGCAATACCATCCAGCGCAATC
>DVOF01000132.1 GCA_018713805.1 Candidatus Aphodoplasma excrementigallinarum
AAGGCGAAATCAGAATCCCTTCAGGCTGCGCTATATCCGGTATATTTTCCAAATCCGGCAAGCGGCAGAGCGGCGAGGCGATCATCAAGTCGATCGCGACCATGCACGACCGCTCCAACGGGCTTGGCGGCGGCTTTGCCGGCTACGGCATCTATCCGGAATACAAGGATTTGTATGCGTTTCACGTCTTTTATGACAGCACAGAGGCGAAGGAAACGTGTGAAAAGTTTTTAGACCGGCATTTCGACGTTGTGAACCTGTCTAAAATCCCAATCCGGAAAACGAAAGCCATCACGGACGAACCGCTCATCTGGCGCTATTTTGTTACGCCGCTGCACACAAAGCTGGCAGACAGCCAACTCGACGAAAAGGAGTTTGTCGTGCGGAGCGTAATCCGCGTCAACACGCAGATCGACGGCGCGTATGTGTTCTCGAGCGGCAAGAACATGGGTGTGTTCAAGGCAGTCGGCTTTCCGGAGGACGTCGGGACGTTCTACCGGCTTGACGAATATGAGGGCTACTGCTGGACGGCGCACGGCCGCTACCCGACGAATACGCCGGGCTGGTGGGGCGGCGCGCATCCGTTCGCCATGCTCGACTATTCGGTCGTGCATAACGGGGAGATCTCTTCCTATGACGCGAACCGGCGCTTTATTGAGATGTTTGGTTACCAATGCACGCTCCTGACCGATACGGAAGTCATCACCTATATGGTCGATTACTTGCTGCGCAAGCAGGGGCTGACGCTGGAGGAAATGGCAAACGTCATCGCCGCGCCCTTTTGGAGTACGATCGAGTCAAAGCCCGCAGAGGAACGTGAGCGGCTGACCTACCTGCGCAACGCGTTTGCAAGCCTGCTGGTCACGGGGCCGTTTTCGATCCTGCTGGGGTTTGAGGGCGGCATGATGGCGCTCAACGACCGGCTCAAGCTCCGCTCCATGGTGGTCGGGGAAAAGGACGATATGGTATACATCGCGAGCGAGGAGTGCGCAATCCGCGTGATTGCGCCAGAGCTCGACCGGGTATATTCGCCGCGCGGCGGAGAACCCGTTATTGTCAAACTGGACGGAGGTGTGTTATAATGGCATTGGATTATTTTTACCCGCCCTATGAGGTCGTTCGCAATTTCGACCGCTGTATCAACTGCCGTCTCTGCGAGAAGCAGTGCGCCAACGAGGTACACCGCTATGATGAAAAGAGTGGGAAAATGACAGCCGACGAGAGCAAGTGCGTCAACTGCCACCGCTGCGTGGCCGTATGTCCGGCGCGCGCGCTGAAAATCACAAAAACGGACCACGCCTTCCGCGACAATGCAAACTGGAGCGGGCAGGTCATTACGGAAATCTACCGTCAGGCGGAGAGCGGCGGCGTGTTGCTCTCGTCGATGGGTACGCCGAAGCCGCTGCCCGTTTATTGGGATAAAATTTTGATCAATGCGTCGCAGGTGACAAACCCCTCCATTGACCCGCTCCGCGAGCCGATGGAAACCAGGACCTACCTCGGCAAAAAGCCAGGCAGGATCGAACGCGGCGCGGACGGGAAACTGATCACCAATCTCTCGCCGCAGCTCGAGCTTGCGGTGCCGGTGCTGTTCTCGGCCATGTCGTACGGCTCGATCAGCTACAATGCGCACGCGAGCCTTGCCCGTGCGGCGCAGGAGCTCGGCATTTGCTACAATACCGGCGAGGGCGGCCTCCACGAGGACTTTTACCCCTATGGGGCAAACACAATTGTACAGGTTGCCTCCGGGCGGTTCGGCGTCCATGAAAAGTATCTGACGGCGGGCGCGGCAATCGAAATCAAAATGGGTCAGGGCGCAAAGCCCGGCATTGGCGGGCATCTGCCCGGCACAAAAATCGTCGGGGACGTGTCGCGCACCCGTATGATACCGGAGGGCTCGGACGCGATTTCCCCTGCGCCGCACCACGACATCTATTCCATCGAGGATTTGCGCCAGCTCGTATATTCTTTAAAGGAAGCAACGAACTACACAAAGCCGATCATCGTAAAGGTTGCCGCCGTACACAACATTGCGGCGATTGCGAGCGGCATCGCGCGGAGCGGTGCGGACATCATCGCGATTGACGGCTGCCGCGGCGGGACGGGCGCTGCGCCGACACGGATCCGCGATAATGTCGGCATCCCGATCGAGCTTGCGCTTGCGAGCGTCGACCAGCGTCTGCGCGACGAGGGTATCCGCGGGAATGTTTCCATCATATGCGGCGGCTCCATCCGCAGCAGCGCAGACGTCGTAAAGGCCATTGCGCTCGGCGCGGACGCCGTCTATATCGCGACTGCGGCCCTGCTGGCGCTCGGGTGCCATCTGTGCCGGAGCTGCCACGCCGGCAAGTGCAACTGGGGCATTGCGACCCAGCGGCCCGACTTGGTGGAGCGGCTCGACCCGGATGTGGGGGCGGAGCGGCTCGTTAACCTGGTGCGCGCATGGGATCACGAAATCCGCGAAATGATGGGCGGCATGGGGATCAACTCCATTGAGGCGCTGCGCGGCAACCGTCTGATGCTGCGCGGGGTCGGCCTGACGCAGAAGGAGCTTGACATTTTAGGAATCCTGCACGCAGGCGAATAATCCAAAGAGGGAACTTCCGTCGCCGCCGGGCATGTCCCGGCCGCGTGCGGTTGTCAATATATTTACTTTCTGCTTTGCGCCCCGGATGGAGGGCGCGTCAAAGGAAAAATCGTATGCCGCGACCATCGGCGGCGGAATGGAGTTATGCGCTATGTTAACAGCAATCGTAGGAATCAACTGGGGCGACGAGGGAAAAGGCCGCATGGTCGACCTGCTTGCACAGGAGCAGGACATCGTCGTACGCTATCAGGGCGGCAACAACGCCGGCCACACGGTCATCAACCACCTGGGCAAGTTTATTTTGAACCTGCTCCCCTCCGGGATACTGCGCGAGGAAATCGTTAACGTCATGGGCAACGGCATGGTAATCGACATTGCCCACCTGTGCGGGGAGATCGAGCGTCTTACTGCCGCAGGGGTCAAGGTGACGCCTGATAACCTGAAAATCAGCGACAAGGCGATCATCTGCATGCCTTACCATGTACAGCTCGACGGGCTGGAGGAGGACCGCCTCGGCGACGCGAAGTTCGGCTCGACCCGGCGTGGGATTGCCCCGGTCTATTCCGATAAATATATGAAGAAGGGGATCCGCATGGGCGATTTGCTCGACCCGGAGCCGATGCTCGCGCATCTAAAGGGCATAGTCGAGTGGAAAAACCTCACCGTTGCCGGCGGGTACGGCGCAGAGCCGGTCAAATATGAGGAGATGGCCGCATGGCTCAAAAAATACGGCGACGTGCTCAAACCCTATATCTGCGACGTGGGCGAATACCTCGAGCAGGCGGCGGAGGACGGAAAGCGGATCATGTTTGAGGCGCAGCTCGGCGCTTTGCGCGACATTGACTTTGGCATTTACCCGTACACGTCCTCGTCCTCGACCATCGCGGCTTATGCTCCCATCGGCGCGGGGATACCGGGTCGGAAGCTCGATACAACCGTCGGGATTATGAAGGCGTATTCGTCCTGCGTGGGCGAGGGTCCGTTTACGGCAGAGCTGTTCGGCGACGAGGCGGAGGAGCTTCGCCAGGCAGGCGGCGAGTACGGCGCCGCAACCGGCCGTCCGCGGCGGGTCGGCCCGTTTGACGTCGTGGCGTCGCGCTACGGCGTGCGCGTGCAGGGTGCGGACTGCCTTGCCCTGACAAAGCTCGACATCCTCTCGTCTTTAAAGGAAATCCGCGTTTGCACTGGCTATGAAATTAACGGCACGGTCACCGACCGGTTCCCGACGGGCCACGCGCTCGACATTGCAAAGCCGGTGTTTGAAACGCTTCCGGGCTGGAACTGCGACATCAGCGCATGCCGCAAGGTAGAGGATTTGCCCAAAGAGGCGCTCGACTACATCAAATATATTGAACAGGCAGTCCGCTGCCCAATCCGCTACGTTTCCGTAGGCGCAGAGCGGGAGGCCTATATCACAATGCCGTAAAGTCCGCACAGACGGGCGGAACACCCTTTCAAAGGAGTGAAATACAATGAATATCACTGCAAATGACATGCATTTTAAGACGCTCAACGACGCTGTCCGCAGTACGCCGGACAAAGAAATCGTAATCGACCAATGCGTCGGGCAGCGTTATATCGGGGACGGGCTCTCCGGCAAAAAAATCATCGTAAACGGTACGCCCGGCAACGCGCTGGGCGCATATCTGAACGGGGCGGAAATCATCGTGAACGGCAACGCACAGGAGGCGACCGGCGACACGATGAACGCGGGACGCATCATCATAAACGGCAACTGCGGCGACGCAACCGGCTACGCCATGCGCGGCGGCAGCATCTATGTGCGCGGCGACGTTGGCTACCGCGCCGGCATTCACATGAAAGCGTATCAGGATAAGCTTCCTGTGCTTGTGGTCGGCGGCAGGGCCGGAAGCTTTTTGGGCGAGTACCAGGCCGGGGGCATGATCATCGTGCTCGGGCTCGGCTGTGACGCGCCCGTGCCGGTCGGCTACTTCTGCGGCACCGGGATGCACGGCGGCGCGATCTACCTGCGCTGCAAGGAGGCGCCGGGCGGCCTGCCCGCGCAGGTGTCGGTATCGCCCGCCACAGAGCAGGACATGGCGGCAATCCAGCCCTATATCGAGACTTTTTGCAAAGAGTTTGGCGTAGATATCTCCACGGTTTTGCCGCACCAGTTCTATGTGCTGCGGCCAAACACAAAGAATCCGTATAAACGGCTTTACACGCATAATTAAGACGTGGTACAATAAAAGAAAGAACACGTTCTGCGGGGCGGAGCTTTCAGCCGAGGCTCCGCCCTTTTGAAAAGGACGCGCGGAGCAGGCGCTCCGACAGAAAGGTTATGGTGATACCATGAAATATAAAGCTTCCGAAGTGCTGCAATTTGTGGCGGAAAACGATATAAAGTTTATCCGGCTCGCATTCTGCGACATCTTCGGCACCCAGAAAAACATCTCCATCCTCCCGGAAAAGCTCGAAGACGCATTTGCGTCCGGGATACCCTTTGACGGAAGCGCAATCCGCGGGTTCCAAAACCTGGAGCACTCGGACCTGTTGCTCTTTCCCGACCCTTCCACCCTGTCCGTGCTGCCCTGGCGCCCCTCGCAGGGGCGGGTGGCGCGCCTCTACTGCGACATCCGGTACCCGGACGGGCGCATATTTGAGGGCGACTGCCGCCATATCCTGCGCGGTGCGGTGGAGCGCGCAGAAAGCATGGGATACACGTGCCAGGTCGGCACAGAGTGCGAATTTTACCTGTTTAAACAAAACGAATACGGGGAGCCGACCAAAACGCCGCACGACATCGGCGGCTATATGGACGTTGCCCCTGCCGACAAGGGAGAGAATATCCGGCGGGAGATCTGCCTGACATTGGAGGAAATGGGGATCAGCCCGGAGACATCGCACCACGAACAGGGCCCGGGGCAAAACGAGATCGACTTCCGGTGCAGCGGCGCGCTGGAGGCAGCAGACAACCTGATCACTTTTAAAACCGTGGTCAAAACGGCCGCTGCAGGGAACGGCCTATACGCTTCGTTTATGCCGAAGCCGCTTGCCGGGCACAGCGGGAACGGCCTGCACGTAAACCTTTCCCTGCTGCGGGGCGGACGCAATATTTTTGATAAGGAAAGCGGAAACGCGGCGGTGGCGGGCAGCTTTATCGCCGGGCTTTTGGCGCGTATTTGTGAGATAACCGCCTTTCTGAATCCGCTGACGAACTCCTATCTGCGCCTCGGCGGGGGCAAGGCTCCCAAGTATGTGACCTGGTCGCGCCAGAACCGCTCCCAGCTCATCCGCATACCGGCGGCTTCCGGCGCGCAAAGCCGGATTGAGCTGCGCTCGCCCGACCCGGCCTGCAATCCGTATCTGGCGTTTGCGCTGCTGCTGCACGCCGGGCTTGATGGGATTGAGCAGGGGCTTTCCCTGCAGCCGGAGACGGACCGGAACCTGTACGAGCTGTCCGACGGGGAGGCGGCCTCCTATACAGCCCTGCCGGAAAATTTGGACGACGCGCTCACGCTGGCACAAAACAGTCCTTTTGTTGCTGCACATGTGCCGGAAGTGCTGTTGGAAAAATACGCCGAACAAAAGCAGTCCGAGCTTGCACGCGTGGCGGGGAAAGACCGGCAGAAGGCGGAGCACGCCCTGTATTTTCACCGAATATAATGTAAATACACAGAGAACGGTTTAGGGGGGAAGCGCTGATATGGAGCACGTACTCGTCGTTGCCGGGTCTGAAAAAGCAGCCAAACTGCTTACGTCTCTGCTGTCCACGCTCGAAATCGGGACGATTACGACCGTTTCGAGCGGGAGCGAGGCGAGACGCCTCGTCAACGAAACCGATTTTGATTATATTTTCATCAACGCCCCACTCCCTGACGAGTTTGGGCACGAGCTTGCCGCGTCGCTGAGCACGAAGGCAAACGCCAGCGTCATGATGCTGGTAAAAGGCGAGGTGGCGGACGAGGTCTCCAGCCGGGTGGAGGAGAGCGGCGTTTTTGTCGTGCCCAAGCCAATCAACCGCGCGTTCTTTTTCCAGGCTGTACGGCTGACCGTGACGGCGCGGCGCAGGCTGCTCGGCCTGCGGAAGGAAAACGTCAAACTGCAAACGAAGATCGAGGAAATCCGCCTCGTCGACCGGGCCAAGTGCGCGCTGATCCAATATTTGAACATGACGGAGCAGCAGGCGCACCGCTACATCGAAAAACAGGCGATGGATATGCGTATGACGAGGAAAGAGGTTGCACAGGGGATTTTGAAAACTTATGAATCTTAGGCTTGCTTTTTGTCTGAAAATAGTGTATTATTAAATATTGAGAATAATAGGATAAATTGCAGTTAGGAGGAGTGCCACACATGCAGGATAACGCATATTTGATTTTGGAAAACGGCACCGTTTTCGCAGGCAAAAGCTTTGGCTACGCGGGTGAGACGACGGGCGAGGTTGTTTTCACGACCGCGATGACCGGTTATTTAGAGACATTGACCGACCCCAGTTATTATGGGCAGATCGTGACGCAGACGTTTCCTTTGATTGGGAACTATGGCGTGATTCCTTCCGATTTTGAGAGCAAAAAGCCATATCTAAAAGCATATATTGTCCGCCAATGGTGTCAGCATCCTTCCAACTTCCGCTGCGAGGGCTTGCTTGACACTTTTTTAAAGGAGCATAAAATTGTGGGCCTGTGCGGGATTGATACGCGCGCGCTAACAAAAATCGTGCGCGAGCACGGCGTCATGAACGCGCGGGTCGCGGCTGGCCCGGCGGTCACGGACGAGCTTTTACAGGAGCTGAAGGACTATCGGGTCGTTAACGCAGTTGAGAGCGTTACGTGTGAGGAAGAATATACCTATACGCCCAAGGAGACAAAGCGTAGGGTCGTTTTGTGGGACTTTGGGGCGAAGGAGAACATCGCGCGCGAGCTGGTAAAGCGCGGGTGTGAGGTAATCCGCGTCCCGGCACATACGGGCGCGGCGCGCATCCTGGAGCTTGCGCCCGACGGGCTCATGCTCTCCAACGGTCCGGGAGATCCGGCGGAAAATAAATCCATTGTAGAGGAATTAAAACAAATATTGACGCATAAAATCCCCACCTTCGGCATCTGCCTCGGGCACCAGCTTCTGGCGCTGTCGCAGGGAGCGCGGACAGAAAAGCTCAAGTACGGCCACCGCGGCGCAAACCAGCCCGCGGTTGACACACAGACGGGCCGGGTATACATTACGAGCCAGAACCACGGCTATGCCGTTGTGTCGGACTCGCTCCCGGAAAACGCGCGGGAAAGCTATAAAAACGGCAACGACGGCACGTGCGAGGGCGTGGCCTATACGGATATGCCCGCCTTTTCGGTGCAGTTCCATCCAGAGGCGGCGGCCGGGCCGCTCGACACGGCATTCCTGTTCGACGAATTTATGGCAATGATGGATAAGGAGGGGAAGTAAATGCCGCTGCGCAAGGATATCAAAAAGGTAATGGTAATCGGCTCCGGCCCGATCGTAATCGGCCAGGCGGCGGAGTTCGACTATGCGGGCACGCAGGCGTGCCGCGCGCTTAAGGAGGACGGGCTCGAGGTCGTGCTCGTCAACTCCAACCCGGCAACGATCATGACAGATAACGCCATGGCGGATAAAATCTACATTGAGCCGCTCACGCTGACAACAGTAAAGCGGATTATCGAAAAGGAAAAGCCGGACAGCCTGCTCTCCACGCTCGGCGGGCAGACCGGGCTGACGCTGTCGATGCAGCTCGCCAAGGAGGGCTTCCTCGATAAGCAAGGCGTGAAGCTGCTCGGCGCGAACCCAGAAACGATCGATAAGGCGGAGGACCGCCAGATGTTTAAGGACACGATGCTTGGGATGGGCCAGCCGGTCATCCCCTCGCTCGTGGTAACGGACGTGGAAAGCGCGGTGGAGTTTGCCGGTGAGATCGGCTATCCGCTCATTATCCGCCCGGCGTTCACGCTCGGCGGCAGCGGCGGCGGCATTGTAAACAACGAAGACGAACTGCGCGAGATTACGCACGGCGGGCTTGAGCTATCCCCAATCCATCAGGTATTGGTTGAAAAGTGTATCTCCGGTTGGAAGGAGATCGAATTTGAGGTCATGCGCGACAGCAAGGGCAACGTTATCACGGTGTGCAGTATGGAAAACTTCGACCCTGTTGGCGTGCATACGGGCGACTCCATCGTTATCGCGCCGGCGGTCACGCTGTCCGACAAGGAGTACCAGATGCTCCGCAGCGCGGCGCTCAATATTATCTCCGAGCTGAAGATCGAGGGCGGCTGCAACTGCCAATTTGCGCTCAATCCGGACAGCTTTGAGTACGCAGTCATTGAGGTCAACCCCCGCGTATCGCGTTCGTCTGCGCTCGCGTCGAAGGCGTCGGGTTATCCGATTGCCAAAGTGGCGGCGAAAATTGCGGTCGGCTATACGCTTGACGAGATCAAAAACGCGGTCACCGGCAACACGTATGCCTGCTTTGAGCCTGCGCTCGACTACGTGGTTGTCAAATTCCCGAAGTGGCCGTTCGACAAATTTGTCTATGCAAAGCGTTCGCTCGGTACGCAGATGAAGGCGACGGGCGAGGTCATGTCCATTGCGCCAACGTTTGAGGAAGCAATCATGAAGTCCGTGCGCGGGGCGGAGATATCGCTCGACTGCCTCAACATGCCGAAGGCGATGGAGCTAACGGACGACGAGCTTGAGGCTGCGCTGCACGAGTGCGACGACGAGCGGCTGTTCATGGTATACGAGGCGCTGCGCCGGGGCGTAAGCTGCGAGCATATCTTCGATATTACGAAAATCGACAACTGGTTCTTATATAAACTTTTAAACATTGCCGACACAGAAAAACGCCTGCGGAGCGAAACGCTGACGCAGGAGCTGTACGAGGAGGCAAAGCACCTCGGCTTTTTGGACAGCGTAATCGAGCGCCTGTCCGGCCAGAAGATTGAAAAGCCGCTTGCTGCGGCGTATAAAATGGTCGACACCTGCGCGGCGGAGTTTGCGGCGCAGACGCCGTACTTCTACTCCACCTTTGATGAAGAAAACGAAGCGGCAGAGTTTATCGAGCAAAATCACAGCGGGAAAAAGACAATTATCGTATTCGGCTCCGGCCCGATCCGCATTGGGCAGGGGATTGAGTTCGACTATGCGTCGGTACACTGCGTCTGGGCGCTCAAGGAGGCCGGCTACGAGGTTGTTATTGTCAACAACAACCCGGAAACCGTTTCGACCGACTTTGACACGGCGGACCGGCTCTACTTTGAGCCGCTCACCAAAGAGGACGTTATGCACATCATCCGCACGGAGCAGCCGTACGGCGTTGTGGTGGCGTTCGGCGGGCAAACAGCGATTAAACTGACCAACTTTTTGAACGAGCAGGGCGTCAACATCCTCGGCACGTCGGCGGACAGCATCGACATGGCGGAGGACCGCGAGCGGTTCGATGAGCTGCTTGAAAAGCTGCAAATCAAGCGTCCGCAGGGCTTCACGGTGATGACGTGCGAGGAGGCGCTCGAGGTGGCAAATAAGATCGGCTACCCGGTGCTGATGCGCCCGTCGTATGTGCTCGGCGGCCAGAACATGATCATCGCGTTCAACGACGAGGATATCGTCGAATATATGGGCATTATTTTGGAGCAGAACATCACCAACCCGGTGCTGATCGACAAATACCTGATGGGGACGGAGCTGGAGGTCGACGCGATCTGCGACGGCGAGGACATCCTCATCCCGGGTATCATGGAGCATATCGAGCGCGCGGGTATCCACTCGGGCGACTCGATTGCGGTGTATCCGGCATTCAATATCAGCGACCGCATGCGCGACCGCATTATCGACTGCACGAAAAAGCTGGCGGTCAGCCTGAAGACAAAAGGCCTTGTCAATATCCAATACCTTGTGTACGACCACGAGCTGTATGTCATTGAGGTCAACCCGCGTTCATCGCGTACGATCCCCTACATCAGCAAGGTGACGGGCGTACCGATGGTCGACCTCGCCACGCGGGCTATGCTCGGCGAAAAGATGAAGGACATGGGCTACGGCACGGGGCTGTACAGGACGTCGCCGTATGTGGCGGTCAAGGTTCCGGTGTTCTCGTTTGAAAAGCTGATCAACGTAGACAGCCACCTTGGGCCGGAGATGAAGTCGACCGGCGAGGTGCTCGGCATTGCGCAGACGCTCGAGGAGGCGCTCTACAAGGGCTTGATTGGCGCGGGCTACACGCTCAAAAAGCATGGCGGCGTATTTATCACGGTGCGCAACAGCGACAAAGGCGAAATCGCCGATGTGGCGAAAAAGTTCTACGACCTCGGCTTCAGCCTTTATGCGACAAAGGGGACGGCGGCGGTACTGGACCGCGCGGGTATTCCTGCACGCGTCGTGGACAAAATCCACGAATCGGACAACAATACGCTCGCGCTTCTGGAGAGCGGGAAGATCAACTACGTCATTTCCACCTCCACCAAGGGGCGGATTCCGACGCGCGACAGCGTGAAGATACGGCGTAAAGCCGTTGAGCGCAACATCCCCTGCCTGACGTCCATCGACACGGCAAATGCGATTGTAGACAGCTTAAAGAGCCGCTACTCCGAGGTATCGACAGAACTGGTCGACATCAACCATCTCCGGAGCGAAAAAATGAAGCTGCGGTTTACGAAGATGCAGGGCTGCGGCAACGACTACATTTACTTTAACGTCTTTGACCAGGTGATCGACAACCCGGAGGGGCTCAGCGTGCGCCTGTCCGACCGGCATTTCGGTATCGGCGGCGACGGCGTTGTGCTGATTTGCCCGTCCGATGTGGCGGACGCAAAGATGCGGATGTTCAACCTCGACGGCAGTGAGGGCAAGATGTGCGGCAACGCTATCCGCTGTGTGGGCAAGTATCTCTATGACAACAAAATCGTCGACAAGCAGACGCTTACAATTGATACGCTGAGCGGAATCAAGACATTGTCGCTGTATCTGCGCGGCGGCGAGGTCAGCGCGGTCAAAGTCGACATGGGCAAGGCAATCCTGACGCCAAACCAGATTCCGGTCAAGCTTGGCGGCGAGGAAGTTATCGACCGGCCTGTTACGATCGGCGGTACGCCGTACAACATCACCTGCGTTTCGATGGGGAACCCGCACTGCGTCGTATTCCTTGACAGCGTGGACACGCTCGACATCGAGAAGGTCGGCCCCATGTTTGAAAACAGCGAGCTGTTCCCCGAGCGCGTCAACACGGAGTTCATCCGCGTATTGGACAGCCATACGCTGAAAATGCGCGTTTGGGAGCGCGGCAGCGGCGAGACGTGGGCCTGCGGAACAGGTGCGTGTGCGGCGGCTGTCGCTGCGGTGGAAAACGGACTCTGCCCGAAGGGGGAGGACATCACCGTGAAGCTGCGCGGCGGCGATTTGATTATCAATTACACGGACGAAGGTGTGTTCATGACCGGCTCGGCAGTAAAAGTATTTGAAGGGATCGTAGAGGTCTAAACGGGAAAATAAAAAAGGACGGGGATGCCCGTCCTTTTTATTTTATTTCCACTCCTCACGCAGGATGCTGTAGATCGCCAAATCGCACCGGCCCGCGTTATTCCTCCCGCGCTGGCGCAAAACGCCTTCTTTCGTCATCCCGCACTTCTCCATCACCCGGCCGGAGGCAGGATTGCGTGTATCGTGCCGCGCTTCGATACGGTTTACCCCGATGCATGTAAACAGATATTCAATCACAGCCCGAAACGCTTCCGTTATAATGCCCCGCCCCCAAAACCTTGCGCTAAGGCAGTAGCCAATCTCAGCCGTTTCTTCCCTCTCATACAGGCGCACCACGGAAATATTTCCAATCGCCTCGCCGCTCTGCTTCCAAACAATGCACCAGTTGTATGTGTCTACCTTCTCCGCCTGCGCGCTCCAAAGCGTCAAAAACTCCTTCGTCGCTGCTGCGTCCGGGTGCGGCGCCCACGTCACATACTTTGTCACCTCCGGGTCGTGCGCCCAATTGTCAAACATATCCTGCGCGTCCTCCGCCGTAAACCGCCGCAGTATGAGCCGCTCCGTTTCCAGCCGGGCCGTGCCCTTATGCTCCATGATTTTATCCCCTTTCGCTCAAATCTTTTGTTTCCATTTTCCGCGTGCAAAGCGCCCGATAAAGAAAATGTCGCGGAATATCCAGTCGAGGATCATCGCAATCCAAACGCCGATAACGCCGAGTCCAAAGCCCAGCCCCAGAATATAACTGAATGCAATGCGGAACAGCAGCATGGAGATAATTGCGATCCACATCGTATAGCGCACGTCGTTTGCCGCGCGCAGAGCGTTGGGCAGCTCAAACGACTCCGGCCAGAACACGATCGAGCATGTATTATGGATCAGAATGATCGTTGTCGCATACTGCGCCGTCTCCGCCGAGAGCGAATACAGCTGCAAAATCCACGGCAGACAGACAATGACAACCAGGTTCGTCACCAGGACGGCGGCGTGCGAATACTTCAGTACCCGTTTGGTATAATAAACCGCCTGTTTGGTGTCCCGCGCGCCGACGCATTGCCCCACAATCGTAATCAGCGACAGGCCCATCGCCTGCCCGGGAATACATCCGAACGAGGCAAGGTTATTTGCTACGGCGTTCGCCGTAATCTGCATGGTGCCAAACATGGTCACAATGCTCAGAACAAGAATCTTCCCAAGCTGGAAAAAGCTGTTTTCAAAGCTGTTTGGTATGCCAATGTAGAGAATCTTTTTGATCATGGCCCAGTCCGGCCGGAATTTTGTCTTAAAGTCCACATAGATCAAATTCGAACTGCGCGCAATCAAAACCAGCATAACCGCTGCAGCAATGATTCTTGAACAAAGCGTTGCAATCGCCGCGCCGGCCACGCCCATCCCGAGGCCATAAATCAAAATCGAGTTCCCGACAATGTTGATCCCGTTCATCAAAAGCGAGGTCAGCATGGAAATACGCGAATTCCCCATCGAGCGGAACAGCGCCGCACAGGCGTTATACAGCGCCAGAAACGGATACGACAGCGCCGAATAGAATAAGTACGTCAGCGCGTTTCCCATAACGTCCGCCTCAATCCGGCCGAACACAAGGTTCAAAATCGGCCTTTGAAAAACGAGCGCGGCAATGGCAAACAGCAAAGACACGAGCAGCGTGACAAACAAAAGCTGTGACGCCGACGCATTGGCGCGGTCGCGCTTCTGCGCGCCGATAAACTGCGACGACACGACTGCGCCGCCCGTTGCAAGCGCGGCAAAAATATTGATAAGCAAAACGTTGATCATATCGACCAGAGAGATACCGGACACCGCCGCTTCCCCGACCGACGAAACCATGATCGTGTCGGCCATGCCAACTGTAACCGCCAAAGTCTGCTCGATGATGAGCGGGATAATCAGTTTTTTAAGCGCCTGGTCCGTAAACAGCGGCTGGTCGGGTATGTAGCTATTTCGTTTCCATAACAAGGGTTCTCGCCTTCCTTATATCATGAAATATTCAGGCCAAGCGCCCGTTTCAAATCGGACACATAGGCGGCCTGCTGCCTTTTTAGATACGCTTTCACAAACGGCCTGAGAAAAAACTTTTTCGCCGTGACATTCTCGGTAAATTCAATTTCCGTTGCCGCGCCGCGCTGGTAAAACATGCCCGTCCAATGGCCTTGCATGTTTTCGTTTTCCATGTCGAATTCGTACCGGCGCATCGGCTCGCATGCCGTGATCGTAAACGCCGTGGCAATCCCGGTATTCGTGTACTCGACAAACCGTTTGCCCGGCTCGATGACCTCGCACCGGCTGATGTCGCTGCGCCAGGACGTTTCTGTAAGGGAGGTCACGACCTCCCAGACCTGCTCGCACGGACGCGCGAATATCGCCCGTTTCACTGTAATGGGCATGATATCGCCCTCCCTTTATCGCTCCTGCGCCAGGCTCTTCTCCTTCAGCTCCCGCCCTGCGCGCAGAAGCGCACGGAGCGTGTCGTGGTCCTGCGCCGCCAACGCGTCGCGGTACTGTGCCAGATGCGCGATCAAAGTATCGATCTCCTCTGTCAGTGCGCCGGCGTTGAGCAAAAACAAATCCGTCCACATGTTTTCGTCCAGCTTTGCCACGCGGGTCAAGTCCTGAAAGCTGCCTGCGCTAAAGCCGCTCTGATTGAACAGGCGCGGGCTTTTTACGTACGCATTGGACACAACGTGCGCAAGCTGGGACGTAAAGGCAATCGTTTCGTCATGCTGCCGCGGCGTGGCGAGGACGACCCGCCCAAACCCCAGCTCCAGCGCAAGTGCACGCAGCGTTTCCACTGCCCCTATGTCAGAGTGCTCTGTCGGTGTGAGGATAAAGCTTGCGCCGTCAAACAGCGTGTCAAGCGCATACGCATAGCCGGAAAACTCCCGCCCGGCCATCGGGTGCGCGCCGACATAGCGGACGCCCGCCCGCATAAGCGGCTGCTCTACCGCAGAAACAACCGCGCCCTTTACGCCGCATACATCCGTGACGATGCTCCCAGGCCGGAACGCAGCCGCATGCTCCTGCAAAAAGGCGATCGTCTGGCGCGGGTGCAGGCATACGGCCGTCAAATCCATGTCGCCAAGCTGTGCCTCCTTTAGCGGCCCGCAAACCGCCCCGTCGCGCAGCGCCTGCTCTACAACCGCCGTATCCCGGTCTAACCCATAGCACCGGTGCGCTGTGTTTTTGCGAACCGTTTTACACAGAGAACCGCCAATCAGTCCAAGTCCCACTACACCAATGTTCATGTTTTACCATCCTTCCGTTCTACCATTCTACGTTTATAAAGAATCCTATATAGTATAGCACAAAAGGAACAGAACTGCAACTCCTGTGCCCTGTAACAGCAAACAAGCGTAAGTCATATACTATCGTGAAGGAAACTATAAGCACAAAAAGAAGCCTATAGCGCCCTGAAATATAGATATAGAAATGGAGTTTTGCTATGAAACAGGAACAGCTATCCCTTGACCGGCTGTGCATCGGGCAGAACTGCCGCGTCGCCGGGCTGGACGCGGTCGGCACACAGCGGCGGCGCATGCTCGATTTGGGCCTTGTTGAGGGGACGAATGTAGAAGCATTACATAAAAGCCCGTCCGGCGACCCGGTCGCATACTTTATCCGCGGCGCTGTCATCGCCCTGCGCGGCGAGGATGCAAAAAAAGTCCGGATCGAGCTGGAGGAATGACGACGGCCTGAAAACTGTGGCAAAAGGAGGATGCAGATGGAAGAAAAACGTGCCTACGCCGGAGAATTGGACATCAGGAAAACATCTGCGCGGGACAAAATCATCGGCCTTGCCGGGAACCCGAACGTCGGGAAAAGCACCGTATTCAACCAGCTCACCGGGATGAACCAGCACACCGGGAACTGGCCCGGGAAAACGGTCGCCAACGCGCGCGGGCAGTATACATATGGCGGCGTCAACTACATTTTGGTCGACATGCCGGGCACGTATTCGATTTTGGCAAGCTCGGCCGAGGAGGAAGTCGCACGCAATTTTATCTGCTTTGGCGGTGCGGACGTGACCTGCGTCGTCGCAGACGCCACATGTCTGGAACGGAATTTGAATCTCGTGCTGCAAATTCTTGAAATCACGGGCAACGTCGTCTTATGTGTCAATTTGATCGACGAAGCAAAGAAGAAAAATATCCGAATCGACCTGGAAAAGCTGTCGCAGACGCTTGGGGTCCCAGTCGTGGGGACGAGCGCGCGCACCGGCAAAGGGCTAAGCCGGCTTTGCGAAGCCATTCAGGAGGCGTGCAAGGAAAGGCGTGCCTGCCGCAGGATCGACTATGGCGAGGTCATAGAGTCAGCCGCAGCACAGATTAGCAAACGGCTCGACCGCCTGCCCTGCGGAGGGCTGAGTACAAGATGGCTGTCCCTGCGTATTTTGGAGGAGGATACTGCGTTCATCCGCTCGCTGTCGGATCATCTCGGCGCGGAACTCTCCGAGGATACAGAGTATCAGAAAGCCCTGCTGGCGGCAAGAGCCATCCTCGTCAGCGGCGGAATCGGGCAGGAAACGCTCCGGGACTGCTATGTTTCAAAAATCGTCCGGGAAAGCGAGGCCATTTACCACGCCTGCGTCCAGACAAAGCCGGACTACAACGCGCGTGACCGCAGGCTTGACCGTATCCTGACAGCCAAGACAACCGGCATCCCAATCATGCTGGCATTGCTGTTCGTGATCTTCTGGATCACGATTTCCGGCGCCAACTATCCCTCCGAGCTGCTGTTTAGCATATTTTCCTGGCTCGAGGCGCGCCTCTGGGAACTGTTTGCCGGCGCGCCGCCGTTTATAAGCGGCCTGCTCATCGGCGGGATGTACCGGGTACTGTCCTGGGTCGTGTCGGTCATGCTGCCGCCCATGGCGATTTTCTTCCCGCTGTTTACGCTGCTGGAGGACTTAGGCTATCTGCCGCGGATTGCATTTAACATGGATAAGTTTTTCAAAAAGGCGCATGCACATGGAAAACAGGCGCTCACTATGTGTATGGGATTTGGCTGCAACGCATGCGGCGTAACTGGATGCCGGATCATCGACTCCCCGCGCGAACGCCTGATTGCAATTTTGACAAATAATTTTGTACCATGCAACGGGCGGTTTGCGCCACCACACAAAGGGCAAATTTATGCCGGAATATGCGTCTTTTGACGCTGCCGATGAGTGAATTGCTGACAGGTTTCTACTCGCCGTATAAAAAATATGTAAGTCTGACCCATATATCAATTTTGGTACATATTATAATGCTCAAC
>DVOF01000133.1 GCA_018713805.1 Candidatus Aphodoplasma excrementigallinarum
GCGAAGGCCCGTTTCCTAAGGGGGGTACGGCAGGGGATAAGGGGTGGGTCCCCTGCCGTCAATAAAAAATGTATTTTGTGAGGTCACTATCAGTATGCCCGCCCAACGGCGTTCTATACATAAGATAAAAAATATTTTAATAAAATTTTTACGACCGTAAACAAATTCTTTGATTCTACCGTTTTAGAATAAACGTTTTTTGCTATCCTATTCAAAAAGCAAGACAAAATGAAATTTTTGTTGTACAATGGGTATATCAAAACAAATCCCAAACAGGCAGGAGATGATTGGCATGGCGATGACAATGACGCAAAAGATTTTGGCGGACGCGGCAGGGCTTGCGCATGTGGAGAGTGGGCAGCTCATCAGCGCCAAGCTCGACCTGGTGCTTGGCAACGACATTACCTCCCCCGTGGCGATCAAGGAATTGGAAAAGATCGGCGGCGGGGTGTTTGACCGGTCGAAGATCGCGCTTGTGATGGATCACTTTACGCCGAACAAGGACATCAAATCGGCAGAGCAATGTAAGGCGGTGCGTGAATTTTCAAACGCGAACGGGATTGAGAACTTTTTTGACGTAGGCTGTATGGGAATCGAGCACGCGCTCCTGCCGGAGCAGGGGCTTGTCGTGTGCGGCGACGTGGTGATCGGCGCGGACTCCCACACGTGCACGTATGGTGCGCTCGGCGCGTTTTCGACCGGGGTCGGCTCGACGGATATGGCGGTCGGCATGGCGACAGGGGAGTGCTGGTTCAAGGTGCCGGACGCAATCCGGGTCGAGCTGACGGGACGGCTGCGGCCATGGGTCAGCGGCAAGGATGTGATTCTGCATTTGATTGGCTTGATCGGCGTAGACGGCGCGCGCTACAGCTCGCTTGAGTTTACGGGCGACGGCGTGGGGATGCTGTCCATGGACGAACGCTTCACGATTGCGAACATGGCCATTGAGGCCGGCGCAAAAAACGGCATTTTCCCGGTCGACGACACGACGCTGGCCTATGTCAAGGAGCATGCGCAGAAGCCGTACAAGGTCTACGAGGCCGACGAGGACGCGGTATACAAGCAGACGGTGAAGATCGATTTGGCCGCCCTGCGGCCCACGGTGGCGTTCCCGCACCTGCCGTCGAATACGCGGACGGTCGATGAGGCGGGCGAGGTGAAAATCGACCAGATTGTAATCGGTTCCTGCACGAACGGGCGGATCGACGATCTGCGCGTTGCGGCAAAGGTGATGCAGGGACGCAAGCTCGCGCCAAATGTGCGCGGGATCGTCATCCCGGCGACGCAGAAAATCTATTTGCAGGCGATGGAGGAAGGGCTTCTGAAGATTTTTGTGGACGCGGGCTGTGCAGTCAGCACGCCGACGTGCGGGCCGTGCCTCGGCGGGCACATGGGCGTGCTCGCTGCGGGCGAACGGTGCGTATCGACGACGAACCGCAACTTTGTCGGGCGCATGGGCGACGTGACGAGCGAGGTGTATCTGGCCTCTCCGGCTGTTGCGGCGGCGAGCGGCATTCTGGGGCGGATTGCGTCGCCGGAGCAGATATAAGGAGGCGGAGCAGATATGGTATTACACGGAAATGCGGTAAAATACGGCGACAATATTGACACGGATGTGATTATCCCGGCGCGGTATCTGAACACGTCCGACCCGGCGGAGCTGGCGAAGCACTGTATGGAGGACATTGACAAATCGTTTGCCTCTAAGGTAAAGCCCGGCGACGTGATGGTCGGCGGCGCGAACTTTGGGTGCGGCAGCTCGCGCGAGCATGCGCCGATTGCGATTCGGGCGGCGGGGATGAGCTGCGTGATTGCCAAGAGCTTTGCGCGGATTTTCTTCCGCAACGCAATCAACATTGGCCTGCCGATTTTGGAGTGCGCCGCGGCGGCGGACGGCATTGCGGAGGGCGACGAGGTAGAAGTCGACCTCGACACGGGCGTAATCACGAACCGGACGAAAAACGAAACGTACCAGGCCGCGCCCTTCCCGGAATTTATGCAGAACATCATCCGGTGCGGCGGGCTGGTGAATTATACAAAAACGAAGTGAGGAGGCGGAACCGATGAAGTATACGATTGCGGTAATCCGCGGCGACGGCATTGGGCCGGAAATTGTAGACGGCGCATGCAGGGTACTCGACGCGGTGGCGAAGAAGTTCGGCCACACGTTTGAGTACCGGGACGCGCTGATGGGAGGCGCGGCGCTTGACGCGGCGGGGGTTCCCCTCCCGCAGGAAACGGTTGACATCTGCCGCGCGGCGGACGGCGTGCTGCTCGGCGCAGTCGGCGGGCCGAAGTGGGATACCGCCGCGCCGGAACTCCGTCCGGAGGCGGGGCTGCTCGCCCTGCGGAAGGCGCTTGGCCTGTATGCGAACCTGCGCCCGGCGGTGGTGTACGACTGTTTGGTGAAGGCGTCGCCGCTCAAGTGCAAGATTCTGCGCCGCGGTGTGGACATCATGGTCGTACGCGAGCTGACGGGCGGCATTTACTTTGGCGAGCGCGGCGGCGACGATACGCGCGCCTATGATACCGAGGCGTACAGCCGCGGCGAGATTGAGCGTATCGCGCGCAAAGCGTTCGACGTGGCGATGCTGCGCGGCAGGCGCGTCGTATCCGTCGACAAGGCGAACGTGCTCGCTTCCTCCAAGCTGTGGCGCAAGGTTGTGCGTGAGGTGGCGGCGGACTACCCGGACGTGACGCTCACCCACATGTACGTCGACAATGCGGCCATGCAGCTCGCGCTCGACCCGGCGCAGTTCGACGTAATCGTGACGGCGAACATGTTCGGCGACATCCTGTCCGACTTGGCCGGTGCAGTCACCGGCTCGATCGGGATGCTGGCGAGCGCGTCGCTTTCGGAAAGCGGCCCCGGCCTGTACGAGCCGATTCACGGCAGCGCGCCCGACCTTGCGGGACGCGACGCGGCAAACCCGTGCGCGGCGATTCTGTCGGCGGCGATGCTTTTGCGGCTCTCGCTCGGGCTTACGAAAGAGGCCGACGCAGTCGAAGCGGCGGTGCGGCGCGTGCTGGAGCAGGGCGTGCGCACGGCGGATATTGCCACGGCAGATACCGCCACGGCAGATAGCGCCGTAGAGGGCGAAACGGTGGTTGGCTGCCGCGAGATGGCGCGCAGAATTGCAGAAGAGATTTAAAGGCGGCGTATGCCGCCTTTTTTATTTTAGAAGCCAATTTCTTCTCTCCATTCTTCAAAGGTACAGCTTCTGTGTGGCGTCCGGTCATCTGTCAGCCCCAGAATATAATGGAGGCTGACGTCGTACAGATAGGTCAGTTTCATCATAGACACGGTTGGAATATCTGTTTTTCCTCTTTCATAACAGCCATATGTACCAACATGGCAGCCGAGGTGGTCTGCCACTTCTTTTTGTGTCCATCCGTTTTCGAGCCGCAATTCTTTTAGTCTCGGATACATATTAACGCTCCTTCCCGAATATTCTAAATCCATTATAGTCGATATATAGAGTATAGTCAAGATATTGATGTGGATTTATAATAGGGACAAGGAAGGAGGGGCGGCTTTGATTGTATACGATCCGTTTTGGAACACGATAAAATCAAAAGGAATCAGCACCTATGCGCTGATTCAGCAGTTTCGGATTAGCAGCAGTACTATTCAGAGAATCCGGGATAACCTGCCCCTGAGCACTGTTACGATTGATGATTTGTGCCGAATATTGGATTGCAGGATCGAGGATATTGCACAATATAGAAAAGAGAATACGAAGCAGGACTATTAAACAGACAGATACGAATGCGGTATCTGTCTGTTTTTATATCAAATAAATGTTGGCTGTTGGAAACTACAAGGGGGCAACCCCCCGCCGTTATTAAATTTATACGCCCCTTTGCCGCACGGCCTCATAGAGCAAGACGCCCGCCGCGACGGAGGCGTTTAGGCTGTTGATTTTGCCCTTCATGGGAATCCGCACCAGAAAGTCGCACTTCTCGCGTACGAGCCGGCTCATGCCTTCGCCCTCCGAGCCAATCACAATGGCGAGCGGGCCGGTCAAATCCGCGTGGAAGAGGTCCTGCTCGCCCGCGGCGTCCGTGCCGCAGACCCAGAGCCCCTCTCGCTTCAGCTCGTCGATACAGCGCGCCAGGTTTGTGACCTTTGCCACCTTGATGTATTCGACCGCGCCGGCGGACGCCTTCGCCGCCACGGCGGAAAGGCCGACGCTGCGGTGCTTGGGGATGATGACGCCGTGTGCGCCGCAGCAGTGTGCGGTGCGCAGGATGGAGCCGAGGTTATGTGCGTCGTTTAACGAATCGCACAGGACAAGGAGCGGAGCCTCGCCTTTTTCGCGCGCCTCGGCAAGCATATCCTCCACGCTGCAATAGGCCGCCGCCGCGACGTAGGCAATAATGCCCTGGTGCGCGCCGGTCTGGCTGAGCGCGTCGAGCTTGGCGCGCTCGGCCTCGCTGACGGGGATATGCCTCTCTTTTGCAAGCGCGAGAATGCGCGTGAGCGCGCCGCGACCCTCGCCCTTTGCAATCACGATCTTGTCGATCTGTCGCCCGCTTTTGAGCGCCTCAAAAACGGGGTTGCGGCCTTCTAAAATATCCTCGCGCGGTTCGGTTGTATGTTGCTTCATTGGTTTCTCCTTTATTGCCGCATGACCATTCGGCCATGCTATAAAATCACAGCCCGGCGCATACCAAAGCGCCGGGGCTGTCCGTGTGTATCATAATAGAAGTGTCTGCCTTAGTTGGCCATACCAAACTGGTCGTGGATCGCTACAACGGCACGCTCTGCATCCTTGCGGTCAATCAGGACAGAAACCTTGATCTCGCTCGTCGCGATCATGTGGATGTTGATATGCGCCTTAAACAGCGCCTCAAACATGCCCGCTGCAACGCCCGGGTTTGTTACCATGCCCGCGCCGACGATGGACACCTTCGACACGTCGTCGTTGTACTGTACGTCGCGCGCGCCGATCGCCGCATTGTTTTCTTTGATGATCTCAAGCGCATCGTCGAGGTGCGACGAAGCGACCGTAAAGCTGATATCCTTCGTGCCGTGCCGGCCGATCGACTGGATGATCAAATCCACGTTGATGTTTTTCTTCGCCAGCAGGGAGAATACCGTAAACGCCTTGCCGGGCGTATCCTCAACCTCAATAAGGGAAATCCTCGCCGTATCATTATCGCGCGTAACGCCGCGCACCAACATTTTTTCCACGTCATTAACCTCCTTCACGATTGTCCCGGGCACCTTGTGCAGGCTCGAGAGCACCATCAGCTTCACGTTGTATTTTTTCGCCATTTCGACCGAACGGTTGTTGAGCACATTTGCGCCGAGGCTCGCCAGCTCGAGCATTTCGTCGTAGGAAATTTCGTCGAGCTTTTTAGCGTCCTTCACGATACGCGGGTCTGCCGTGTACACGCCGTCCACATCAGTGTAGATTTCGCATACGTCAGCGTTGAGCGCCGCCGCGAGCGCAACCGCCGACGTATCCGACCCGCCGCGCCCCAGCGTCGTAATGTCGTCGTATTTGTTGATCCCCTGGAAGCCCGCCACAACGACGATATTGTTCTTGTCAAGCTCCGTCTGGAGCCGGTCTGTGTCGATTTTTAAAATCCGCGCCGTCCCGTAGTAGGGGTTCGTTTTCATCCCGGCCTGCCACCCGGTCAGCGAGATTACCGGAAAGCCCAGCGCCTCGATCGCCATGGCGAGCAGGGAAATCGAGATCTGCTCCCCGGTGGAAAGCAGCATATCCATCTCGCGTTTGGACGGCTTTTTGTTGATTTCCTTTGCCTTTTCGATCAAATCGTCGGTTGTGTCACCCTGCGCGGACACGACGACAACGACGTCGTTGCCCGCCTTGTACGTATCCGTAATCGTGCGTGCGACGTTGAAGACCCGCTCGGCATTCGCAACGGAGCTTCCGCCGAATTTCTGTACGATTAAACTCACTGTCATATCCTCCTTTAGGCCTGCTGTGCAGGCGTTTGTACAATTTTAATCCTCTTCCTGCATGACCCGGATGCGGCTGATGATTTCGCCGCCCAGGGCTTCGAGCTTTTTGTCGAGTTCCTTTTCCTTATCCGGCGGCGTGATGAAGCACAGTTCGTCAGCGCGGCCAAACACCGTGTCGCTGCCAAACACCTTTTCCACGTCGTCCTTTGTCACGCCCTTTGCGCGTACAAACAGGGAAACGACCGCCTCCTTATAGCAGGCCATATACCCCTCGGGCGCCTCGTCCCAGATAAAGTTCTTGTTGTCCGCGCCCTTCACGATGTCGATTACGTCGGCCACGACTGCGCTCGCCGTTGGGAGCTTGCCCGCGCCGCGCCCGTAGAACATTACATCGCCGATCGAGTCGCCGCGCACCATGATCGCATTGAACACATCCTCCACGCCGGAGAGCGGGTTTCCCTCCGGAACGAGCATCGGCGACACGCGGCAGATCGCCCTGCCGTCTTCAGTTTTCTTTGTATAGCCAATCAGTTTGATCACATAGCCGAGGTCCGCCGCCTCACGCACATCTTCAAGCGTGATGTTGGTGATGCCCTCGGTGTGGATTTTATCCGCGTCAACCGCCTTGCCAAATGCCAGCGAAGCAAGGATGCAGATTTTCCGGCACGCGTCGTGCCCCTCTACATCGGCCTCCGGGTTGCGCTCTGCGTAGCCCTTTTCCTGTGCCTGCCGCAGCGCGTCGGCAAAGCTTTCGCCGTCTTTAATCATCTTAGTCAAAATATAGTTCGTCGTGCCGTTGAGTATGCCAAAAATCTCCGTTATCTCATTTGCGGCCAGACAGCCGTTGAGCGGGCGGATAATCGGGATACCGCCGCCAACGCTCGCCTCGAACAGATAGTTGACGTTCTGCTCGCGCGCAATGCGCAGAAGCTCCGTCCCGTGCGTCGCGACCAGCTCCTTATTACTCGTTACAACGCTCTTGCCGGCAAGTAATGCCGACTTGGTGAACCGGTACGCCGGCTCAAGCCCGCCAATCGTTTCTACAACAATGCTGATGTCGGAGTCGTTTAAGATATCGTCGAAATCCTTGGTGAAAAGCTCCTTGTGCGGGTGGTCGTCAAACTCCCGCAGGTCGAGGATCCGCTTTACAACAATTTCCTTCCCGGACTTGCGCTTGATGCTCTTCGCATTCTTCTGTGTGATTTCGTAAACGCCGGAACCCACAGTCCCGTACCCCAGTATTGCAATTTGTATCATATTTCCGCCTCCTGTGTTTACTAACTCTGCTATTTCTTTTCAAAACGCGGCCTACTCGCCCGCAATGATTTCGATCCGTTTTACGCCGTCAATGGCCTTGAGCTTCTTGAGCAGCGACTCCATCGTCTTGTTCATCCCCTCGGTACGGAAAGAGATCGTACTGCTCGCCGACTGGTTGACCGGGATGTTCTGGTTGATGGTGAGCACGCTCGCCTGCGCTGCGGCAAGCGTTTTGAGCACCTGCGACAGGACGCCCGGCTCGTCGAGCAGCTCAAGAAATATAGTAATAATCCTATCTTTCCCCATTTCTTCAAAAGGGAACACGCAGTCTTTGTATTTATAAAATGCCGACCGGCTGATTTTGAGCCGCTCGGCGGCCTCGCTCGCCGTTTTGCACTTGCCCGTTTTCAAAAGCCGCTTCGCCTCCACGACCTTTGGGAAAATATCTGGCAGCACGGCGGTATCCACCAGCAGATAGGATGGCTTCTGCGTCATAAACCCTCACCTCGTGTCCGTCTGTGGCGTACATTTGTATGCCACAAAGAGAATGATACCATCATAGCGCGCTGTTGTCAAGGGAAAATATGTATAAAGAAACAAATAAAATGAAGACGGTTTCCCGTCAATATCGTTAGAGGAAGGAGAGGCCTTTTATATTTAGAGCGCGCAGGGGGAAAAATTGGGCGCCAAAAGCAGGAGAAAGCGGGGGATATGTAGAATTTAATCTATCAGGTCTAACACATGATTTGTAAAGGGGGCGCGTGTTTTGGAAACGGAAAAGAAGTTTAGGAAAACTTTGTTTGGGTACCGGAAAAAGGATGTCAACGCCTACATCATGGATACGGCACGCGAGTTTGATAAAAAGAAAAAGCAGTTTGAGGCGGAGGCGGCCGACCAGGCGGGGAAATACAAGGATTTACAAAAGAAGTATAACGCCCTTGACAGTAAGGCCGCCGCGCTTGAGAAAGAGCGTACCTACATAGCGGACGCACTTTTAGACGCGAAGCAGGAAGCGGAAAAGATCGTAGCAGATGCGAAGGTGGAGGCGGCGCGTATGCGCAGCGACCTCGAGGTGGAGCTGGAGAAGCTGCGCGCCGAGGTACGCAGCGAGCAGGTGCACCTTAAGCAGATACGCGCGCAGGCAAAGGAGACGCTGGAGGCGTATATCGGCAAGCTTGCCGACATAGATATGAAAATAGACGCCCATGCGTCCGGAAATGAGATGGAGCTGGACGAGTGGGACGGCGATGAGGAAGAACCCTATATCCCGGAGGACGTGGAAGACGACGAGGACGACGGGGAGGAAGACGATTTTGAGTTTGAGCTTAAGGACATTGAACCGTAAAATAAAACCTGATGGAGGATCACAGTTATTATGAGCGTATGGGAAGCACTGATTATGGGGCTGGTACAGGGATTGACGGAGTTTTTGCCTGTTTCAAGCTCGGGCCATCTCGTGATATTCGGCGAGATATTGAATTTGCAGATCGAGGATGGGAATGCGTTTTCCGTTTTGCTGCACGTTGCAACGTTTTTATCGGTATGTTTTATCTATTACAAGGATATCATTGAGCTGATCAAGGAGTTTTTCCTGATGATTGGGGATATCTTCCGGGGAAAAGGGGACTGGAACCGGCCCTACCGGCGGATGCTGATCATGCTGATCATTGCGACGGTCCCGGCGGTCGTTGTCGGGCTTATTTTCAAGGTGTTCGGGATTGATGCGATGCTGTCGAACCTGCTGGTAGTCGGGCTTATGCTTCTGGTAACGGCGGTGCTGATGTATTTTGTTGACCATTGCAATACAAACCGCTACGACGCGTCCAACGCAACGTATAAGAGCAGCCTGGCCGTCGGGCTGGCGCAGGCGTGCGCGCTGATGCCGGGCCTGTCGCGGAGCGGGTCGACGATTACAGCGGCGCGGGCGGCCGGCTATAAAAAGGAATTTGCGATCAAGTTTTCCTTCCTGATGTCGCTTCCGGCAATCCTGGGGGCGGCCGTACTGGAGGGCGCGGGGCTGGTTATGGACGGCGGCTTTGCGATTGACGCGCTGCCGCTGGTAGTTGGGTTTATTGCCGCTGCGGTATCCGGTATCCTTGCCATCAAGTTTTTGATTAACCTGCTCAATAAAAACCGGTTTTATGTTTTTTCGATTTACTGTAGCATTGTTGGTCTGATCTGTATTATATTTAGCATCATTCGATAGGAAAAAACGGCAAAAGGATAGGGGTTTTCCGGTGTTTATGCGGAAAACCTCTTGATTTTTTTGCTTAGATACGGCAAAATAGAAGAAGAGAATAAAACGGGAGGGGAGGCGGCTGCATGAACTGGTCAAAGGCAAAAAACTGGCTGATTGTGCTTTTTATCGGTGTGAACCTGTTTTTGGTGTTTACGATCATCCGGACGGATGTGCAGTCCTCCACGATCGATAGAGACACGATTGCAAATATCGTAAATATCCTCCAGGAAAACGGGATTGCGGTGGAAGCCGACGTTATCCCGCAGAGCATGCCCGACCTTGGGCCGATCGACGTCATGAACAGCCTGTCCGACTATGATGCGCTTGCCGCGCTGGTGCTTGATGCGAACGCGCAGAAAGCGGCGGACAAGCCCGAATATACAAGCGGGAGCAAACGGCTCTGGTTTGAGGGCGATATGATCTACTATGAGGACAGCAGCCCGCAGCAGCCCTATGAGGGGCTTAGCCAGAACAGGGCGCAGAGTATCGCGCTTGAGTTGCTGCGCACATATGGCTTCAATATGGAGCGCGCGCAGGCAAGCGCCGCAGAGCAGGCGGACGGGGAATATATCGTCACGGTGACGCAGAAGATCGACCAGTATGTGCTGTTCGACTCCTATTTCTACCTCCATATCGCGCCGGAGGGGCTCCGCTCTTTTGCCGGGAGCTGGTTTGTGCCCTCTGGCAGCCAGGATATTCTGACCAATGAGTCGGCGCGCGTCAAGTCGATCGTCAGTGTGCTGCTGGACTTTACGCGCAATGAGGAACGGATTCAAAACGGCTCGTCCCAAATCGTGCAGATCGATCTGGGATATATGACAAAGGCAAAGGACACCTATCACAAAAATGCGACCGCCATGCCGGTATGGCTAATCCGGTGCAGCGACGGTAAGGTGTACGACTACGAGGCAAGATAAACGGGAGAAACCAAAGGGTGTGGAACGGATGAATGAGTTTTTGCCGGTGTGCGCTTCAGACATGCGCCAGCGCGGCTGGGGCGCGCCGGATTTTCTATATGTGACGGGCGACGCATACGTCGACCATCCGAGCTTTGGACACGCGATCATCTCGCGCGTGTTGGAAAAGGCGGGCTATACGGTCGCTATGCTGCCGCAGCCGTCGTGGAAGAGTGTCGAAGATTTTAAACGGTTCGGCCGGCCGCGGCTCGGCGTGCTGGTCACGTCGGGCAACCTTGACTCTATGGTAGCGCACTACACCGCGGCAAAGAAGCCGCGCTCTGAGGACATGTATTCGCCGGGCGGCGAGGCGGGACATCGCCCCGACCGGGCGGTGATTGTCTACTGCAACCGCATCCGCGAGGCGTTCGGCGACATTCCGCTTATCATCGGCGGAATTGAGGCGAGCCTGCGCCGGTTCGCGCACTATGATTACTGGGACAATCACGTACGGCGCAGCATTCTGCTCGACAGCCGTGCGGATTTGCTGATTTACGGCATGGGGGAAAAGCAGATTGCCGCAATCGCCGACGCGCTCGAAAAGGGTATTCCGGTGCGGAAAATCCGCTTTGTCGCAGGAACGTGCTATATCGCAGATAAAAGCGAGGCCATAGACGGCGTTCTGCTCGAAAGCTTTGAGCAGGTGAAAACGGACAAGCGCGCCTATGCAAACGCCTGCCGCGTGCAATATGAGGAGCAGGACCCCATCCGGGGCAAGCGCCTGATACAGCCGCACCACGATAAGCTGCTGGTGCAGAACCCGCCCATGCTGCCGCTTACGACAAAGGAGCTTGACGCGGTGTATGCGCTGCCGTATATGCGCGCGTACCACCCGATGTATGAGGCGGCGGGCGGCATACCGGCAATCAGCGAAGTGAAGTTTTCGCTCACGAGCTGCCGCGGGTGCTACGGCGCGTGCAACTTTTGTGCGCTGACGTTCCACCAGGGGCGGATTGTGCAGTCCCGCAGCCACGAATCCATCCTGCGCGAGGCGGAAAAGATCACGTGGGAGCCGGACTTTAAAGGATATATTCACGATGTCGGCGGGCCGACGGCGGACTTCCGCGCGCCTGCGTGCGACAAACAGCTCAAGTCCGGCGCGTGCAAAAACAGGCAGTGCCTGTTTCCCACGCCGTGCAAGCATTTAAAGGCTGACCACAGCGACTATTTGGCGCTTCTGCGCAAGCTGCGCGCGCTCGACCGGGTGAAAAAGGTCTTTGTCCGCTCCGGCCTGCGTTACGACTACATCATGGCGGACAAGGACGACACGTTCTTTTACGAGCTGTGCGAATACCACGTGAGCGGCCAGCTCAAGGTCGCACCGGAGCATGTGTCGGCCAATGTTCTGCGCTATATGGGCAAGCCTGCGGGTGATGTGTACCGGCGGTTTGCGCAAAAGTTTGCAAAAATCAACAAAGAAATCGGCAAGGAGCAGTACCTTGTCCCGTATCTGATGAGCTCGCACCCTGGCTCGACGCTCTCTGACGCGATTGAATTGGCGCTGTTTTTGAAGGAAAACGGCCTGAACCCGCGGCAGGTGCAGGACTTTTACCCCACGCCGGGGACAATCTCGACCGCGATGTTCTATACCGGGATTGACCCGTACACGGGCAAGGAGGTCTACGTGGCGCGCGACCCACGGGAGAAGGCCATGCAGCGCGCGCTGTTACAGTTCCGGGACAGAAAGAACCACGCGCTGGTGCGCGAGGCGCTGCGTAAGGCCGGGCGCACTGACCTGATCGGCTATGGGGCGCATTGCCTTGTCCCGCCGGAGGGGGAGCGCGGCGGTTATCCGGGTCCCGGAAGAAACCGGCCGGGCGGCCGGGAGGGAAACAGAACAAAGAAAACAAATCCGAACAAGAACAATGGAGGGAATAAACATGGCAGTAATTATGGACGGAAAGGCATTGGCGGTAAAGGTAAAACAGCAGCAAAAAGAGGCGGCGGACGCGCTTAAGGCGAAGGGGATTACGCCGTGCCTCGCGGTTGTAATCGTGGGCGAGGACCCGGCAAGCAAGGTCTACGTAGCCGGGAAAATCCGCGACTGCGGCGAAGTAGGGATCGAGTCGCGCGAGTATGCGCTCCCGGAGGCGACGACGCAGGAGGAGCTGCTCGCGCTGGTGGAGAAGCTCAACGCGGACGATACGGTGTCGGGCATTTTAGTCCAGCTTCCGCTTCCGAAGCATCTCGACGAAAAGGCAATTATCAATACGATTGCGCCGAACAAGGATGTAGACGCGTTCCACCCGGCGAACGTGGGCCGGATTATGATCGGGGACTACGACTTTTTGCCGTGTACGCCCGCCGGCGTGATGGAACTACTAAAGGAATATGAGATTGACCCGACGGGGAAGGAGTGCGTCGTAGTTGGACGCAGCAACATTGTCGGTAAGCCGCAGGCCATGCTCCTGCTGCACCAGAACGGCACGGTGACGGTCTGCCACTCGCGCACGAAAGATCTAAAGGAAGTGACGCTGCGCGCCGACATCCTCGTTGTTGCCATTGGCAGGGGTGAGTTTATCACGGGCGATATGATCAAAGAAGGCGCGGTTGTCATCGACGTTGGCATGAACCGCAACAGCGCGGGCAAGCTCGTTGGGGACGTAGAGTTTTCCAGTGCAGAGAAGAAGGCGTCGTACATCACGCCGGTGCCGGGCGGCGTCGGGCCGATGACGCGCGCCATTTTGATGAAAAATACCGTGAAGGCGGCGGAGCTGAACGCAAAATAAGGAGCGGCTATGGAACGAATCTTGCAGGAGGGGCTGCGCCGGCTCGGGCTTGACAGCGGCGAGGCGGTGATTGCTCAGTTTCTGACGTATTATGAATTGCTGGTTTCCTATAACAAGAAGGTGAACCTGACGGCAATCACCGCGCCGGAGGAGGTCGCGGTGAAGCACTTTTTGGACAGCGTGGCGCTGCTTGCTCTGTTTGACCTTCCACGCGGTGCGCGCGTGGTGGACGTTGGGACGGGCGCAGGCTTCCCAGGCCTTCCGCTCAAGATTGTGCGGCCGGATATCGACCTGACGCTTGTCGACGCGCTGGGGAAACGGGTCACGTTCCTGCGTATGTGCGCGGATACGCTGGGGCTGACGCAGGTAACCTGCCTCCACGCCCGGGCGGAGGAGCTTGGGAAAAAGGCGGAGCACAGGGAACAGTACGACGTGGCGGTGTCGCGCGCGGTGGCGAACCTGGCAACGCTGAGCGAATACTGCCTGCCGCTCGTGCGCCTTGGCGGTACGTTTGCCGCGCTCAAGGGACCCGCCGCCCCGCAGGAGCTGTCCGGCGCGAAAAATGCCATTGCCGTGCTGGGCGGCGGAAATGCGTGTATAAAATTGGCAGAAATCGCCGACGCAGAGCTGAAGCATGCGGTCGTATTGGTCGACAAAATTGGCCATACGCCGCCGAAATACCCCAGAAG